>NZ_DASURI010000787.1:0-14891 GCF_036280135.1 Longimicrobium sp. | reverse complement strand
ACGCCGCCCAGCGGCAACCCGAGCCCGCCGTCGCCCCCGGCCGAGGACTTCGTCCCGGACGAGAGCATGGTGGAGGTGCGGCCGGAGCTGAACCGTGACGGCCTGGCGCGGACGATGGAGCGCTACTACCCGTCCATCATGCGCGACAGCCGCGTGGCGGGGCGCGTGGTGGTGGAGGTGATCGTGGACGAGAACGGCCGCGTGCGCCAGGGCTCGGCGCGGATCGTGGAGACCACGCACCCCGCGTTCGGCGAGGCGACGCTGCAGGCGGTGGAGCGGTTCCGCTTTCGCCCCGCGCGGATGGGCGGCACGGCGGTGCCCGTGCGCGTGACGATCCCCATCAACTGGACCGTGCCGCGGTAAGCGGGCCGGATCGGGATGGACGAAGGGCCCCGGACATCGTCCGGGGCCCTTTCTCGTGCCCGGCTCCCCGATCAGGAACGACTGCAACGGCGGGGGACAGGGGACAGGGGACAGGTTACAGGGGACAGCAAGCAACCACGAAAAACGCGCGCGGGCGCCCTGGAAAGGACGCCCGCGCGCGTGCTGGAGGCCTGCGGCGCGCCGTCAGGGGCGCGGGCGGGTGTTGCCCTCCGGAGTGTAGGTGCCGCACTCGGCGCCGTTGCCGCTCACGCGGACCTCGATGCTGCCGGCGTGGCACTCATGGTTCTCGTTGAACTTGCAGTCCGTCACCGTGCACGCCCCGACCACCGAGGTCTGCGGCAGCGACTTTTCAAGGGGGTTCTGCATGAGTTCGTCCTCCGGTTTGGGTTTCGCCTTGCCTCTCCTTCAAGCAAGGTGCGGGCCACGCCGGAAATCCGCAAGTGATCCATCTACAACGACTTGCGCGATGCGAACGATTCTCATCCGCAGAACAGATGATCCTCCACGCCGCCTCCACGCGAGGAACCACGCGCCCGGCACGGGATGGGGTACTCTGCGCCCTCTGCGGCTCTGCGTGAGAAAGGCCGTTCCAGTTCCCTCCCGCCAAACGACACGCGGCCCCCGGACACGAGGTCCGGGGGCCGCGTTTTCATCCGCGCCTTTGCGGGACGCCGTCCGCCTAGCGCTTGTTGGCCAGGTCGGCGAAGCCGTTGGCGCGCTGCGTATAGCGCTCCGTGGCCGCCGCGTCGCCCCGCAGCTGGGCCGCCGTGGCCGCCGCCGCGAACGCGTAGTAGTACTGCATGGGGATGTTGCGCGTGGCGTCATCCGGCCACACGGCGCGGTCCGGCATGTTGCGCCACATGAACACGCGGTTGAACAGCTGCTCGTTGCGCGCGGGATCAAAGTAGCCGCCCGTGAACTGCACCACGCTGGCCTCCATGGGCATCTGCGCCAGCCCCGCCGTCTCGTTGGGGCCCAGCAGCTTGAAGGCCATCCCCTGCCGCGTCACCTGCCCCAGCAGCCCCAGCTCCATGTGGGTGTTGGTGGTGGCGGCGAAGTAGATGGGCCGGTCCCCCCACGCGCCCTGGAGCATCATGGTAAGGAAGTAGTGCGCCGGCTGGAGCTGCTGCCCCGGAGGCAGCGGGAAGGTGATCCCCCGCGCCACGAACGTGTCGCCCTCGTTCGTCTGGAAAAACGCGTTGGCCGCGATGGACTGGATCTCGGCATCCGACAGGCCCAGGATGGGGCGTGTGGGCACCTTTGCCAGGTTGTTGTAGAACGGCGTGCTGGCCGACGGCTGGAACGGACGCTGGCAGGTGATGACCGTGGGGTCTTCCAGCGCCGCGCCGGGACGCGGACAGGGGCGCGTGATGTCGCGCAGCTGCTGCACGTACCAGGGCGTGTTGAAGTACGACATCACGATCACCGTGACGTCGCGCCGGATGCCCTCCACCTCCTGCAGGTACCACAGGGGGAAGGTGTCGTTGTCGCCGTTGGTGATGAGCACGCCGTACGGCTCAACCGACTGCAGCACGTTGTACGCGAAGTCGCGGGCCGCGTAGTCTCCGGCGCGGCTGGCGTACAGGGCGTTGGTGGCCGTGGGCACCAGGGCAATGGCCATCACCGAGGCCGCCGCCAGCGTGTACCGCTCGCGCCGCACGAACGTGGCGCCCAGCGCGGCCCAGCCCGCCAGGAACAGCAGCCCCGCGCCGATGCCGTAGCCGGCGGCCAGCCCCGTCCCCACGCCGCCGCGCACGGCCAGCCCCATCACCGCCATGCCCACGACGAACGCGGGGAACAGGCTGGTGGTCACCGCCGCGGCGGCGGAGCGGGTGGCCCGCAGCGACTCGGCGGCCTGCAGCCACAGCGCCGAGAGGCCCACGCCCACCCACAGGCCCCACACCGAGAAGGTGATGATGTAGAAGTAGTCACGCTCACGAACCTCCGAGCTCTGCAGCCCCATCTGCTGGGCCTGCATGTACCCGTTCTTGAAGTTCATGTAGATGACGAGGCCCACCGACAGCGTAAAGAACAGCACGGCCACGTACCAGAAGCTCTTTCGGTCCCGCTGGTAGTTCTGGATGGCCCCCCACACGCCCAGGGCCAGGAACACCAGGGTAAACGGCAGGCGCCCGGCGCCAAAGTAGCCGTCCGTGCCGCTGAACGAGCGCGACCACTGCCAGTCGAAGTACTGGAAGAAGTTGGCCATCTGGTTGCCGAACGGCGCCATGCGCTCCGACTTCCAGTCCGGCTTCTGGTACTGCTCGCGGCGCAGGGCGGCGCCCAGGTCCGGGCACTCCCCGTCCATGCGGCCCATGGTCACCACGGCCGTGAACGAGCTCATGGCGCTGGCGCACTTGGGCGCCGCCTCGTTGATGACGGGGTCCTGGTTGGCGCGGATGGGCAGGTACAGCTGCACGCTCAGCCCCAGCACCGCCACCAGGGCCAGCCCCGGGTACAGCTTCCAGTTGGCCAGCGACGCCGGCTTTACCAGCAGCAGAAAGACGAGCAGGGCGGGCGCGGCCAGGAACGCCATCAGGTGGTTGCCCACGGACAGCGCCAGGATGAAGACCACCAGCAGGATGGCGTTGTCGTCCTTGAAGCGGCCGTTTCGCTGCCCCCGGTGCTCCTCCACGTGGTCGCGCCACAGGAACGCGATCCACGACATGGCGGCGATGGTGAACAGCGTGACCGTGTACACCTTTTCGTTCACGTTGCTCTGGTTCCACACCGTGAACGCCGTGCCCGAAACCCACACCGACGCAAAGGCGCCCACGCGGCGCACCGTCTCGCTGGGCGTGAAGAACGCCAGGATGCGGTGCACCAGCAGGAACCAGAAGAACGCGGCGCCCGCGCTCATGAACGCGCTGAACAGGTTGATGCGCACGGCCACGGGCAGCCCGAACGGCGTGAGCAGCAGCTCCCAGGCGCGCGCCAGCAGCACGAACAGCGGGTTTCCCGGCGGGTGCGGGATGCCCAGGATGTGGGCCGTGGCGATGTACTCGCTGGTGTCCCAGAACGCCGTCGTGGGCGCCAGGGTAAACGCGTACAGCGCGAACAGGGCCACTGCGGCCGCGAACGCCCACCGGTACGGCGGACTGTGATGGAGGACGACGGGGACGGACTCCGCGCGGGCGCGGGACACCCGTGCGGTCTGGGCGGCTTGGCTCATGAAACCACTCGGCCGTGAGGTCTGTTTCCGGGGAGCTGCACTTCGGGCAAAGATCGTCAAAGCTAAGGGGTTGGACGGGGGCGCGGAAGTAGAGGGTACGAAGGTGCGGCGTACGAAGGTACGCGGCACCGGCGCTCCGCCGTCCTTTTCCTGGCTTCCGTATGGGATGCCGCCCGCCTCCCGGAGGTTGGATCGAGGGCGGATCAGGCGGGAATTCAGGGAGTGGATGGGACCACCGCCCTTTAGCCGGAACGCGTCATCCTGAGAGGGTGTTGCCAGACATCGCGTTGCGAACGCGTCATCCCGAGGAGCCGCCGCGCAACCTTGATTCGCGCGGGTTCCCATGGCGGCGACAAAGGATCTTGCCCGCAAAGCGACAAGCCGGCTCCGCGCACCAGGGCCAGCCTGTCACTTCGCACACAGGATCCTTCGGTCGCGCCAAAACCCTGCGCGTGTTCGTCTTACGCGCGGCGCTCCCTGCATGGAAAGCCGCGGCTGGGCTCGTGCGGGATGGCGTGCCCCGCGCGAGCGCCCCCTCCGGGCTCGCGGAGCTCGCCCACCTCCCCCAAAAACCCCTGGGGGAGGTTGAACTCCTGCTTTCATCCCGCAGGGTGCGCGCAACGCCGAATGACTCAGGATGACGCTCGTGCGATGGCCTGGGAGCCGGGTTCGGCCATTCTCGCGGGAAGACGCGGGGTCGAGTGCGACGTGAAGCGGCTCGGACGGGGATCAGTCCGCCGCGTGGTCGGAGACGACGGACTGGAGGGGGCGGCCCAGGGGGAGGGTGAGCGTAAACGTGCTGCCCTGGCCCTCGGCGCTGCGGGCCGTGAGGTCGCCGCGCATGGCCCGCGCGAGGTCGCGGCTGATGGCCAGGCCCAGCCCCGTGCCCTCCGCCGAGCGGGTGAGGGCCGGGTCCACCTGCACGAACGGCTCGAAGATGGCCTCCAGCTTGTCCGCCGGGATGCCGCGTCCCGTGTCGCGCACGTGGATGCGGGCCCACCGGCCCTCCGTCTCCCACCACAGCTCCACGCGGCCGCCCGGGTCCGTGAACTTGACCGCGTTCGTCAACAGGTTGAGGACGACCTGCTCCATCCGCTCCCGGTCCGCCCGCACGGTCGTCCGGCCGTCGCCGGGGTGGTAGCGGTAGGCCAGGCCCCGCGCGCGGATCTGCGGCTCGACGAGCGCCTCCACGGCGGCCAGCGTGGCGTCCAGGGGCACGTCGTCCAGCGCGTACTGCACCTGCCCCGCCTCGATCTTGGCGAAGTTCAGCACGTCGTTGATGAGCCCCAGCAGGTGCGTCTGGTTGCGGCGGATCTTTTCCAGCGACTCGCGCTGCGGCTGCGTGATGTCGCCGTGGATGCCCATCTCCAGCAGCTGCGTGTACCCGGCGATGGCGTTGAGCGGCGTGCGCAGCTCGTGGCTCATGGTGGCCAGAAAGGCGCTCTTGGCGGCGTTGGCCTCGTCCGCCGCCTCGCGGGCCCGCTCCGCCTCGCGGGTGCGCTCGGCCAGGTCCTCGTAGGCGCGCTGCAGCTCGTCGTGCGCCATCTCCATCTCCGCCTGCGCCTCTTCCAGCTCGGCCGTCTGCTGCTCCAGCTGGTGCCGCGCCTCTTCCGTCTCGCCGAACAGGCGGGCATTGTCGATGGCCATGGCCCCGCGGCGGCCCAGCTCCTCGGCCACGCCCAGGTCCGCCTCGTCGTACGCGCGCCCGCTCTCGGCGTGCACGAGCGAAAGGGCACCCAGCACGCGGCCGCGGGCCACGAAGGGCACGCACACGTAGCTGCGCAGCCCCAGGTCGCGCACCACGCGCAGGTGCTCGTCGTCCACGGCGTTGGCCCGCAGCAGGTCGTCGGGGATGTGGGGCACCAGCTCCGGCCGGCCCGTGCGCACCACGTGGGCCACGCCGTACGGCGCGTCCAGCGGGGTGGGCCAGCGCGCCTCGATCTCCTGCACCAGGCGCACCTTGTGGGGGTCCGTGTGCTGCACGGCCAGGCGCCGCAGCTCGCCGTCGTCCGTCAGCACGTCCACGGCGCACCAGTCCGCCAGCCCGGGGACGGCCAGGTCCGCCACGGCGCGCAGGGTCTTCTCGTAGTCCAGCGACGAGGCCAGCACACGGCTGGCCTCCACGATGAAGCCGCGCGCCGCCTCCACGCGGCGGCGCTCCGTGACGTCCTCCGTGGCGCCTACCCACTCGCGCACGCGGCCGTCCGGCTCCAGCACGGGGACCGCGCGCACGTTCACCTGCCGCCACGCGCCGTCCTCGCGGCGCAGGCGGTACTCCATCTGCAGCACGCGCTTTTCGCCCAGGGCGCGCTTCCAGTCCTGGCGCACGCGGTCGCGGTCGTCGGGGTGCACGGCCTCCAGCCACCCCCATCCGCCGAACCGGTCCGCGGGGAGCCCCGTGTACGCGGCCAGCTCCGGCTGCGGCCCCGCAAGCTCGCCGCCGGGCGTGGCCGTCCACACGATCTGCGACGAGGCCACGACGAGCGAGCGGAACCGGGCCTCGCTGCGGCGCACGGCCTCGGTCTCGGCGTCGCGGGCGCGCATCCGCCGGTCCACCAGCGCGCTCAGCAGGGTAATGCCCAGCAGCACCAGCGTCCCCACGATGACGCCGGCGGCCAGCCCCGGCGTGCGCAGCACGTGGTCCTGGGGCACGGACACGCCGCCCGCGTGGACGTGAAAGCGCGCGGCGGCCATGGCCGTGTAGTGCATCCCCGAGATGGCGGCGCCCATCACCAGGGCCGCCCCCAGCTTGCGCGTGCGTCCGCCCCGCGCGTCGTCCGCGCGGGTGCGCAGGAACAGGCCCAGGGCGGCCCCCGCGGCGGCCACGGCGATGACGATGGACGCGGCCACCAGGCGCGGATCGTAGGTGATGCGGCCGGGGATGCGCATGGCGGCCATCCCCACGTAGTGCATGCCGGCGATGGCGGCGCCCATCAGCAGGCCGGCGGCGGCCAGCGAGACGCGGTGCACGTGGGGGCGGCTGGCCACCCACAGGGCCAGCACGGACGCCACGACGGCCACGCCCATGGACAGCAGCCACAGGGGCACGTCGTAGGTGATGGGGACGGGCAGCCGGTGGGCCAGCATCCCCACGAAGTGCATGCTCCAGATGCCGATGCCCATGGCCACGCTGCCACCCGCCAGCCACGCCAGGCGAAAGCGGCCGCGGGCGGCGTGCACGCGCGAGCCCAGCGTCAGCGCGGTGTACGACGCGAAGACGGCGATGACGATCGAAAAAGCCACCAGGGCGTAGTTGTAGCTGCCCTTCATGGATCGCGTGGATGGACCGGGGTGTGGCTCCCGACGAAAACCGGATGCTGCGGTCGATCGTCGCAAGAAGGGTTCCGGTCAGGGAGTGCCGAGTGCCGAGTGCCGAGTGCCAAGTGCCAAGTGCCAAGTGCCAAGTGCCGAGTGCGGAGTACCGAGTGGGAGAAGCGCCGGCTCGTCGAACACGCGGCGGTTTCCTGGTGCGCGTGATCCTGCCCGGCCATCCACCCCGCCCGCGCGACGGTCCGCCCCTCGCGGCCGACGGGGCGCCCCCGTCCGCTCGTGCAGGGGGGCGAAGGACGCGTACGTTTCCGCGCGGTCCCCACTCGTCCGTCCCCCCATCCTTCATCGCTCGACGCATGATCCGCCGCGTTCGGCATCCGTGGTTCCGGGTCGCGTTCACGGCCCTGTGGCTGGTGGACGCGCTGGCCCACGCGGCCATGCTGCGCCTGTACCTGGCGCCGGGGGAGACGTGGACGACGTGCCTGCTCACGGGGTTCTACGACAGCGCGGGGTGGGCCCTCATCTGCGCGGCGGGATACGGGCTGGCCTGGCGCACGCCCCTGGAGGGCCCCTCCGTCGCCCGGCGGCTTGCGCGCCTGGCCGGCGTGGCGGCGCTGCTGGTGGCGATCCGCCTGGCCGTGGTGGACGGGCTGTCGCGCGTGACCGCGCTGCCGGGGCTGCCGGAGCGGCCCGCCGTGGTCGCCATGCTGGGCGGCCAGCTGCTGACGGCCGTCCTGGCGCTGGGGCTGGGCTATGCCGTCGCCTACTTCTTTCGCTACCGCGAGCAGGCGGCCGCCGTCTCCCGCGCGCAGGCACAGCTGGCCCGGGCGGAGCTGTCCGCGCTCCAGGCGCAGCTCAACCCGCACTTCCTGTTCAACGCGCTCAACTCCGTCGCCGCGCTCATGCACGTGGACGCGGGCGGCGCGCGGCGGGTGCTGGACCGGCTGGGGCAGCTGCTGCGCGTCTCGCTGGAGCGCTCCGGCGCGGCCATGGTACCGCTGGGGGACGAGCTGGATTTCGTGGCGGCGTACCTGGAGATCGAGCAGGCGCGGATGGGCGGGCGACTGTCCGTCCGCGTGCAGGCGGACGCCGCCGCGCGCGCCGTCCCCGTGCCGCACCTGGTGCTGCAGCCGCTGGTGGAGAACGCGGTCAAGCACGGGCTGGCCACGCGGCGGGGTCCGGGACGGGTGGAGGTGCGCGCGATGCTCGCGGGCCGGCGGCTGCGGCTGGAAGTGGCGGACGACGGCGTGGGGCTGCCGCACGGGTGGAGCCCGGACCGCGTGGGCGTGGGCATCGGCAACACGCGGGCGCGGCTGGAGCAGCTGTACGGCCGCGCGCACCGCTTTCGGCTGATGCGCGGAAAGGGCGGCGGCGTGCGGGCCCGCGTGGTGCTTCCGCGCAAGGCCGTCCGCCCCCGTCCCGCGCCCGCCGCCCCCGTCCGTCCCGCGGACGCGCGGATGGTGGAGCGCGAGGTGCTGCCCTGGGCCGCGGCGTTCTGGGCCGCGCACCTCGTCCTTGCCACGGCCGCGCTGGTCGTGGCCGGCCTTCTGGGTGGCCCCCCGGCCACGGCGGCGTCCGTCCTCCGCTCTCCCGTGGCGAACACGGCGGCGTGGCTGGCGACGTCGTTCATCCTGCTGCGCGTGGCGGGGTGCTTTCCCTTCACGCGGGGCCGGCGGATGGCCAACGTCGTCCTCAACGCCGCCGCCGTCCTGGGGCTGACGCTGGCGTTCGTGGGGATGCGATCCGCCGTCACGGGCGCGCCGTTCGCCCGCACCTTTCACCTGGTGTACCCCGCCGCCATCGTGATCGCCACCAACCTGCTGGGTATCGCGCACGCGCTGCACTACCGCGTGGCGTCGCGCGAGCAGGAGGTGGTAGCCGCACGGCTGGAGGCGCGGCGTGCGCGGACGGAGCTGTCCGCGCTGCAGGCGCAGGTGCATCCGCGGCTGATGTTCGACGCCCTGGACGCCGTCTCCGCGCGCATGGGGACGGACGTGCCCGCGGCGGAGCGCCTGCTGGCGCGCCTGGGCGACCTGCTGCGCCTGTCGCTGGGCCGCGCGGACGCGGACACCGTCCCCCTGGCGGACGCGCTGGACCACGCGGCCGCGTACCTGGAGGTGGCCCGCGCGGCGCGTGGCGAACGGACGACGGTGACGGTGGATGCGGATCCACCCGCGCGCGCCGTCCCCGTGCCGCGCGGCCTGCTGCGGCCACTGCTGGACGACGCCCTGCGCGCGACGCCCGGCCGCGTGACGCTCCACGCGGCGGTGGCGGATGGCGGACTGCGCGTCACCCTGGAGACGGGCGGGGATGCGGGTGAAAGAATCATCGAGATGCCGCTGCCGGCCGCGGCGGCGGTAGAGAGCGAGGCGTGATGGCGGTGATCCGCGCGCTGGTCGTGGACGACGAGCCCCTGGGCCGCGACCGCGTGCGCCGGCTGCTGGAGCAGGAGGCGGACGTGGAGGTGGCGGGCGCGTGCGAGGACGGGCAGGAGGCCGTGGACGCCATCCTGTCCCTGCGCCCGGACCTCGTCTTCCTGGACGTGCAGATGCCGGTGCTGGACGGCTTCGGGGTGATCGAGGCCGTGGGCGCGGCGCGGATGCCGCCCGTGGTCTTCGTGACGGCGTTCGACCGCTACGCCATCTCCGCGTTCGAGGTGAACGCGCTGGACTACCTGCTCAAGCCGTTCGACGGGGAGCGCTTCCAGGCCGCCATGCGGCGCGTGCGCGAGCGGCTGGCCCACCCCGCGGCGGACCCGCTGGAGGCGCGGCTGGCGGCCGTGCTGCGGCAGGTGGGCCAGGGCACGCCGTACGCGGAGCGGCTGGTGGTGCGCACGGGGCGGCAGTACCGGATGGTGGGGGTGGGCGAGGTGGACTGGCTGGAGGCGGCCGACAACTACGTAAAGCTGCACGTGGCTGGCCGCGTGCTCATGCTGCGCGGCACCCTGGGCGCGCTGGAGGGCCGGCTGGACCCGCGCCGGTTCCTGCGCATCCACCGCTCCATGATCGTGAACCTGGACCGGGTGACGAGCATCGAGCCGTGGGGCAACGCCGAGTACCTCGTGGTGCTCAAGGACGGAACGAAGCTCACCTCCAGCCGCGGCTACCGCGAGCAGATGATGGAGCTGCTGCGAGGGTGAGGATGGGAAAGTGGCAGGGGTGAAGTGACAGGGGCCTAGTGCCTAGTACCTAGTGCCTAGTGCCTAGTGCCAAGTGCAAGACGGGCTGCAGCGCGGCCCCATGGCGCCGGACACTTCATCCCGAGGAGGAAGCTGTTTGGAAACCCGCGTCCATGATGCGTCATCCTGGGTCCTTCGGGCGCTGCGGGCACCGCGATGGGATGAAAGTGCTCCAACCTCCCCCAGGTTTTTCGGGGGAGGTGGGCGAGCTCCGCGAGCCCGGAGGGGGCGCTCGCGCGGAGGCTGCCACAAGCTCCCGAGCCTGCACTTTCATTCGGGGAGCCCCCGCTCACCTCCTCAAACGTGCACGCACCGCGCGGCCGAAGGATCTTGTGTGCGAGACTCGGAGGCGGATTCCGTGCACGAGGGTCGCCCCCGAGCTTCGCGGACACGATCCTTCGTCGCCGCCTATGGATCACGCATGGACAGACGCGACGGCTCCTCAGGAGGACGCCCCAGGCTCATCCGGGTTATTCAACATCTCTGCGGAGCCGCCTGCGGTCTTGGCCGACGCGAGAGCCACGCGGCACCCACGGACAGCCACCGGTCTCACGCTTTCACCGGCCGGGCCGCCGTGCCCTGGCGTGGCGCGTGGATGCGCGGACGCCGGTGGACGTGAACGAGATGCCCCCGATGATCCACATCAGCACCCAGGCGAGCGCGTGGGGAAGAAGGAAGTCCAGCACGGGATAGAGGACGAAGAGAATCGCCACGCCGGCGATCCACTCCATCAACAGCGACAGTGCAACCCTGGCGCGCGGCATCCATCCTCCTCCCGTGAGCTCTCGCCCTCCCCTTCCGCCTTCCAACGTACGAGGACCAGGACGCGTTCGATTCACGGGTGAGAACCCGCACTTGGCACTTGGCACTTGGCACTCAAAAGCCCCACCCGCGCGCGGCGGATGGGGCTTCGATGCGTCCGGCCGTGAGACCGCGACGTCAGTAGATGTACACAGGTGTCCCCACGGGCACGTTCTCGAAGACGAACTCGATGTCGTCGTCGAACAGGCGCACGCAGCCGTGCGTTCCCCAGAAGCCCACGGCCAGCGGGTCGTTGGTGCCGTGGATGAGGATGCCGTCACCCGTGTCGAGCTTGTACTTGCCCAGCACGCCGGGGATCTGCCGGTTCACCGTGCCGAACGGGGGGATGTACATCACCCCGCCGTACACCAGCGGCCGCTCGGCCGGGATGGTGTCGAACTGCGCGCCGTTCTGGATGCCCAGGTAGCGCCCGCGGCGCACCACGCGCCCGCCCTCCTCCAGCGCGATGCCGGCCGCCGGAAACGGACGCAGGGGGCCGTCGTGCAGCCCCTCGTAGTGCCAGTCGGGCGGGTTCCACATGGGGTCGGCTTCCTTGGCCAGCACCGTCCGGCGCCCGCGCGGCGTGCTGAAGTCGCGCACGCCGATGCCGCGGCGCCCGCGGACGATCCCCATCCCCACGCCCGCCGCCGCTTCCAGCAGCGTGTCGCGGCCGTCGATGAGCCACAGCTTGCGGTCGTAGATGGAGACGACGATGCGGCGGCCCGTGGCCGTGGCCGCGGCGCGGCGCCAGCGCACCCACTCCAGGCTGTCCGCCCGGCTGGTGGGGTGCGTGGGCGCCGGGTCCGGGTTGTCCACGCCGATGCGGCGCAGACGGTCCGCCATCAGCTCCTCGCGCGTCACCAGGCCCGTGCGGGGGGCGTCGGCGGGCTCGGGAACGGTGTCGGGCGATTGCTGCGCCGCCAGGGGCGCCGCCAGGACCAGGGCCGACAGTGCGGCCAGCCCCAGCGCGCGAATGCGATGGACCTGCGGGAACATCAGGGTGAACTCCTCACGGGTGTACGGCGTTCTCACGCAATGAGTTTGGCGAAAACAAGCGCCGCGTCAAGGGCGCCGTGCGCGGGACGGCGAAACGGGCCGGCAGGTTTCATCCGCTTCCCATGCTCCGCCTGGCCCAAAGCGGACGGTGGATGACGAGTTCCGCCCGCCGCCGTCACAACCCCCGGGGGCAGGATTCGTTCCCGCCCGGGTCCCCCCCGCAGGCTCCTCGGCCGGACCGGGACGGGCGGCTGCGGCACACACGCCCCAGACGGGACAGCAGAGGGACGGAAATCCGCACTCAGGAAACGGCGGATGAAGAGGCTCCGTGTCGTAACCGGCTCCTCTGCACGCACTTGCAAACGGACGAATTCAGCGGCCCGCCGGGTATGCCGGTTGCCATAGGGGATGCCGCGTCCACCGGTGACCCGGGGGACCGACGCCCCTCACCCGCCGTCTGCTGCCGCGCGCATCCTTCCGCACGCGATCACGGCAGCATAAGACCATCCGCCGCGCCCCCTCCCGGCAGTTCCCCGAGCGGCCCCGGGCTCCACGTGAGCCCGGGGCCGCGCTCCATTCGTCATCCGGGAATCCGCGAAACCCCTTCCCCGGGCCCGGAGAAGGGGTGACGGACCGCCGCCGCGGATCAGCCGTGGGCGGGCCGGCTCACGGGCCGACGGGCTCCGACGTGTCGCCGGTGAGGGTGCCCAGGTCGATGGAATCCACCGCGTACAGCTGCTGCTCCTGCCGCGCCACGTCGGCGCCGGCCGCCGCGGCATTGGCCAGGCTGCCCAGGGGGATGATGGAAGGGGTGAACTCTGCCATTCGGGGTGCTCCGCGCCAGGGGAAAGTGCCGGCGGCCGGGTCGCCGCCGGAATGCGGGGCGTCCGCGCCCCATCCGCCGCGCGACAAGGCAGAACGGACGGCGGAGCGGATGCGGATCGTGCGAAAACCGGGTGCCCGGGGCCCGCCGCGGGCACCCGGGCACGGACCCGGCGTCCCGGGCAGACGCCGGGCTACCGGCTGTGTTCCCGCGCGTCCGGGCGGGGCCCGGCGCTCAGGGCCAGTCGGGCGCCGGCGGAACGTAGCCGGTGGTGGTGTTGCTGATGTCGATGGGGCTGTACGCCGAGATCGACTGCTCCTGCTGGGCCAGCTGCGACGCGGTCGCGGCGGCGTCGGCAAGGCTGCCCAGGGGGACGATGGTGGGGCTGAACTCTGCCATGGTGCGAAGCTCCTGGATGGGGAAAGACACGGCGACGGGCTCCGTCGCCCTCACGCGCCGCGCCCGCGCTCCGCACGCGGAGCCGGCCCGGCGAGACACGCGCGGATCAGCGGTACGCGGACGGCTAGGCGAAGGCCGGCGCCGGAACGGGCGTCTCGGGGTTCGCCGCCCGCTTTTGCCCCTCGCTGGGGTTGTAGCAGTCCGTGACGATGGCCGGGCAGCGGTAGCACGCGGACTTGCCCTCCTGCTTCCACCAGCGGCACTCCGGCCGCAGCTGGCAGGCGGGCAGGGCCTTGCTGGCGGGCGGCATGAGCTGCACGAGCTTGGTGGCCAGCCGGCAGTCGTGCCCGTCAAAGTGCGAGCAGGCGCCGCCGGCGCACGGCGCGCCAAAGCGGAACACCTCGGTGGGCTTGACGGGGCCGGCCATGGCCAGCAGCTCGTCCGAGACGGGCACGCGCCCCTCCAGGTAGCCCACGCGCCGCTCGCCCACCGTGCCGCCCACGACGCCAAAGGCGAACGCACCCTCCTGCCCCGGCTGTGCGCTGGGGCAGAAGGGGACCTCGCCGCGAGAGCGAGGCTCGGCGCTCACGGGTTGGCCAGGGCGATGCCGGTCGTGGTGCCGAAGTCGTCGCCGCCGATGGCGTACAGCTGCTGCTCCTGCTGCGCGACGCCGGCGCTGGCCGCGGCGGCCTCGGCCAGGCTGCCCAGGGGGACGATGGTGGGGCTGAACTCTGCCATGGGTGGGGCTCTCCGGAACGGGGAAAGGAACGTGGCGGCGAACACCGCCGCCCTCACGCGCCGGGCCGCGAAGGCGGGCCGGCGACAATCACGTGCGCGTCAGGCCGCGGCCGGCGCCGGTACGGGCGTCCCGGGGTTCGCGGCCCGCTTTTGCGCTTCGCTGGGGTTGTAGCAGTCCGTGACGATGGCGGGGCAGCGATGGCACGCCGACTTGCCCTCCTGCTTCCACCAGCGGCAGTCCGGCCGCAGCTGGCAGGCGGGCAGCGCCTTGCTGACCGGCGGCATGAGCTGCACGAGCTTGGTCACCAGCCGGCAGTCGCTGCCGTCGAAGTGCGAGCAGCGGCTGCCCGAGCACGGCGCGCCAAAGCGAAAGACCTCCGTCGGCTTGACGGGGCCGGCCAGGGCCAGCAGCTCGTCCGTGACGGGCACGCGTCCTTCCAGGTAGCCCACCCGCCGCTCTCCCACCGTGCCGCCCACCACGCCAAAGGCGAACGCGCCCTTTTGCCCCGGCTGTGCGCTGGGGCAAAAGGGGACCTCGCCGCGGGAGCGAGGCTCCGCGCTCACGGGACGAACGAATCGTCCGGCCGGTCGATGATGCCGGTCGTGGTGCCGATGTCCGTGCCGATGGCGTACTGGACCTGCTCCTGCCGTGCGACCTCGGCGCCGGCCGCGGCCGCATCGGCCAGGCTGCCCAGGGGGATGATGGTGGGGCTGAACGCTGCCATGGTGCGGCTCCGGGATGGGGGAAGGGCGACGGCGGTTGAGCGCCCGCCGTCAGGGCGCGATAAAGCCGGTCAGGGTCCCGGGGCCCTCGGCGCTCACACCCTGCTGTTCTTCCTGCGCCAGCTGGGAGCCCAGGGCGGCGGCCTCGGCGAGGCTGCCCAGGGGGATGATCTGCGGGGTGGCGTCGGACATGGCGCGCTCCAGAAGAGGGGGGAGTTCGGCACGGATGACAACGCATCCTAAACACGCCGGATTGTGACGTCAACCCTCATCCATCGCCCGGCCCTTCATGCTACCGATCTCGTTGCAGAGCAAGAATTTCAGCCCTGAACCATCTCGTCCCGGACTGGCGCATGCGATGCGGTACGCGCCACCCTTGAAGCACGTTGCGCGGCACACGAAAGCAG
>NZ_DASURI010000786.1:0-20123 GCF_036280135.1 Longimicrobium sp. | reverse complement strand
CTCTGCTGCCCCTGCTCCCTCTGCGTGAGAAAGCAGTTGGGGTCAGGGATGCCAGCTCACGCCCAGCTGCACGCGCGACGTGGTGAAGGCCGTCACGTCCTCAGAGCCCAGCTCCTCGTCCTCGTCGTCGATGGTGACCTGCGTGAACGCGCCCTGCGTGGCCTGCAGCCCCAGGTCCAGCGCCAGCTTGGGCGAGAAGAAGTACTGCAGGCCCCCGCCGACGGTAAGGCCGCCGCCGGAGATGATCTGGTCCACGTCCTCGCCCACCAGCTCGTACGTCTCGGCGGCCGCGATGCCCGTGAACGCCGCGTTGATGTACGGGCGCAGCTTGAGGCCCGTGTGGCCAAAGTTCACCCGCACGCCCAGGTCGCCGTGCACCAGGTCGTACGTGTCGTCGGGCGCGCTGGTCACGTCCTCGTCGTACTCGACGGCGGCCGCGTCCACGTTGAGGTACAGGATGATGCGGTCGTTGAACCCGTAGCCGATAGCCAGGCCGCCACCGCCGCCCGTCTCCGCCTCGGTGCCCTCGCCCAGGGGGGTGATGCCGTTGCCCGCCAGGTGCAGGTTGAGCATGAAGCCGCTGTTGTCCGACGCCTGCGCGCTGGCGCCGCCGGCGGAAAGCAGGGCGCCCGCCACCAGGGCGGAAAGGCCGATGGTACGCTTCATCTTTATCTCCTGTGATGGATTCGTTCGGAAACTGCTGTCGCGGCCGGCACGCGCCGTGTGTGCGCCGCCGCCCGGGAGGCGGCGGCGGTCGCAAGACGAAAATGCCTGCTCCCGGGTTTCAGCCCGCCCGGGCGCGGGACCCCGCGGGGAGGAACGTCAGAAGCCGAAGCGCGCGCCCACGTCCACCCGCAGGTACTCCACGTTCACCTTGCCGTCGGCCACGGCGTCGTCGTCGAAGCCGTAGCGCGTCCAGCTCACCCCGGGCGTGAGCGACACGCCGGGCGTGAGCCGAAAGCGCAGCCCGCCGCCCACCTCCACGCCGTTGCCGCTGTCGCCGCCCAGGGTAAGGCCGCCCGCCTCCAGCTCGTGCCGCAGCACACCGGCGCGGATCCACGGGTCGATGGGGACGAACGGCGTGGGGACGGACACCCGCACGCCGCCGGACCAGCCCTGGTCGGTGATGACGCTGCCCTCGGCGCCGCCGTCGCGGTCGAACTCCACCCGCTGCCACGACCCGTACACGCTGACGAACGGCAGCGCGCCCACGGTGATGGAAAGCTCGGTGGAGTAGCCCCCGTCGGCGGGGACGTCGGCCGTGAAGGCGTCGCGCGGCTGCACGATGCCGCCGCGGGCCTCGATGGCCAGCTGGGCATGCGCGGCGGGGGCGAGCGCCGCGGCGCCGGCCAGGGCGGCGGCGACGGCAAGAATGCGATGCGTGCTGCGCATGTTCGTCTGCTCAGGTGCGATAAGCGTGGCGTCCCGCCGCGCCGGCGGAGGGACGGTCCGGGAGAAGGCATTCCGGGTGCCGAACGGCGGGTCGTTGTCCCGCAACAACTTAGCTGAAAGCGGGCTCCGGCCGCCGCCCTCCAGGGAGGACAGCGGCCGGTGTCATTCCGCGACGGTCCGCGGAGGGCGCGTCAGGGGCGGAACTCCAGTCCCACCTCGATGCTGGCGTAGGTCAGGTCGCTTTCCCCCGAGACCTCGAACTCGCCGCTGTCGTCGCCGAACCGCGGCTCGTACGACGTGTACGACGCGCCCAGCGAGGCCGACAGGCGGGGGCCCAGGGGCAGCAGCAGCCCGGCGCCGGCCTGCCAGCCCAGCGACCAGTCGCTGTCCAGCTCATCCGGGTCCAGGATCCCGCCGATGGCGTCTTCCAGGTCGTCAGAGAGCTGCACGTCGGCGCGGTGGTACACCAGGCCGCCGCGCAGGAACGCCGATCCGCCGCCCGCGGGCACCATGGCGCGCAGGCCGGCATCGAAGCCCGTGTCGTCGATGTCGATGGACGCGTCGTCGATCCCCAGCGCCTCCAGCTCCGCCTCCAGGTCGCCCAGGTCCGTGGGGAACCGCGTAAAGCTGTAGCCGCCGTAGACCGACAGCACGGGGGTGACCTGGAAGTGGCCGGCCACGCTGCCGCCCCACCCCGTCTCCACCCCCGAGCCGGTCTCGTCCTCCTCGCCAAAGTCGCCCGTGGGGTACGCCGCGCGCCCGCGCACCTCCAGGCTGAACGGCGACGCCGGCACCTGCGCCGCCGCGGGAGCCGCCGCCAGCACCAGCGCCGCCAGGGTCATCATCGTCTTGCCCGTCATCCGGTCCAATCTCCGTGGTTCTGGATCATTCCGTCCGCGCAGGCTTCGCGCGGCTGATACTATCAAACGTTTCAGCCCACAAAACAAGAACCGCCGGGCGCGCCTCGAGAGCGCGCCCGGCGGTTTTCCGTCCGTCGGCGATCAGATGCGGATGCCGAAGCGGATGCCGAGCTCCGGGTCGAACCCGTCGATGAAGTAGTGGCGCACCTCGCCACCCACCGAGAACATGCCCAGGCCCACCATGATGCCGCCGCGCGCGCCGAACTCCGTCTCCGTGTCGTCGTCGCCGTTGAAGATCACCAGCTGCGGGTTGACGTACGGGTGAACCGACACGCTCGGCGTGCCGAAGTTGCCGCCGAAGCCGATGCCGATGGGGATGATCTGGCCGCTGTCGTCCTCGTCGCTGAACTGCACCTCGACGTTCGGGCACACCGACACCGCGGGCCCGATCATGGCGCCCAGCGAAGCCACCTCGAACGCCGCGCCCACGTGGAACACGTTGACGTCGCTGTCGTCCACGCCCTCGAGCGAGCGGACGTTCAGGCCGCCGTACACGCCCAGCGGGCCGCTGGCGTTGTAGTTGGCTTCCACGCCGAAGGAGTCGATGTCCTCCGGGAAGTCCGCGCGGCCGCCGAAGTAGAATCCGCGGTCGCTGGACGGGAAGCCGGCGCAGATCTGCGCCTGGGCGGTGCCGGCCAGGGCAAAGGTGGCCGCGGCCGCGAAAAGCATTGCCTTCTTCATCGCTCGTTCTCTTTTGAACGGGTGACGCGCGCGGGAGCACCGCGCGCTGCCGGAAGGGGTTCCGGTTGGGGCAGGAATATGCAGGCCGCCCCGCGGGGCGTCAAACGCATTCTGCCTCCCATTGGTTTCACTCGGCCCGCATCCGGCTCATCTGCTACCACGCAAACGGCCCCGGATCAACGGGTTGGACAACTCGCGCCGATTCCTTTGTTCCGCGCGGATCGGGCCACGACGATGGCACGGATCAGCCCTGCAGCATCCGCAGCGACGAGCGGCCGGCCGGGCCCAGCTGGGCGTAGGTGCACTGCGCGGGCGCCTTGTCGGGCCGCCAGCGCACGAAGCGGGTGCCGTGGCGAAAGCGGCCGCCCGTGAACGCGTCGTATCCCACCTCCACGACGAGCTTCGGCGCCAGCGGCTCCCACTCCGTGCTGCGCGGGTTCATGGCGCTCCACCGGCTGGGCCCGCCCGGCGCGTTGCCCGTGAACCCGGGCGCCTGCTTGAGCGCCTCCAGCCGGGGCGTGAGCTCCCGCCGCTCCTCGCGGGAGATAGCGGAGCAGAATCCCACGTGGTGCAGCAGCCCGTCGTCGCCGTACAGCCCCAGCAGCAGCGAGCCGACGATGGGCTCCTTTTGCGCGTAGCGAAACCCGCCCACCACGCAGTCCACCGTGCGCACGTTCTTGACCTTGACCATCCCCGTGCGCTCGCCGGAGAGGTAGGGCAGGTCCAGCCGCTTGGCCATCACGCCGTCCAGCCCCTTCTCCCCCCGCTCCAGCCACCCCGCCGCCCGCTGGAGGTCCGCCGTGGCGGGGGAGAGCCGGACGGGGTCGCCGGCGGGAAAGAACTGCCCCGCGAACGCCTCCAGCTTTTCCCGCCGTTCTGCCAGGGGCCGGGCCGTCAGCGGTCCGCCGCGCGGCCCCAGCAGCAGGTCGAACGCCACGACGAGCGCAGGATGCGCGGCGGCCAGCTTTTGCACGCGGCTGGCGGCGGGGTGCAGGCGCAGCTGCAGCTCCTCGAACGAGAGCGTGTCGCCCACGGGGATGACGATCTCGCCGTCCAGCACGAATCGCCGGGCCGACAGCGACTTGAGCGCGTCGACGACGTCGGGGAAGTAGCGGCCCAGGGGCTTGCCGGCCTTGGAGCGCAGGTCCACCTCGTCGCCGTCGCGAAAGGCCAGGCAGCGAAAGCCGTCCCACTTGGGCTCGTACTGCCAGCCCTCGCCGGACGGAAGCGCGTCCGCCTGCTCGCTTTCCGCCGGCGGGTAGTCGATGGGAAGGGGCAGGTTCACAGCAGCTCGCCCAGGTTGAAGCGGCCGCGCTTCGCCAGGACGGGCTTCCACAGGTCGCCCGTCTTGCGGATGCGGGCCGGCGCGTTCAGCAGGGTAAAGTCCTCCAGCTCCACGCCGTTCTCCACTTCCTCCCAGGTCACGGGCATGGAGACGGTGGCGCCGGGCTTGGCCCGCACGGAGTAGATGGACGACAGCGTGCGCCCCCACGCGTTCTGGTTGTAGTCCACCAGCACGCGCCCGTGCGGCCGCTTCGCCACGCGGTACTCGGCCGTGACGAGCCTGGGATCCAGCTTTTCCATCACCCGCGCGAACTCCTTGGCAAAGCTCCACACCTGCTTTTGCGTGGGCCCGCGGACGATGGGCACGTAGACGTGGATGCCGGACGAGCCCGTGGTCTTGGCGTACGACTTCATCCCCAGGCGCCGCAGGTTGTCGCGCACCATCAGCGCCGTCTCGCGCACGCGGGCAAAGTCCGCCCCCTCCACGGGGTCCAGGTCAAAGTGCAGGAAGTCGGGCCGGTCGGTGTCGTCGCAGCGCGCGTACCAGGGGTTCAGGTCGATGCATCCCAGGTTCACCACCCACAGCAGCGACGCCAGGTTCTGCACCATGGGAAAGTCGATCACGCTCTTGCTGGCGTGCTCGATGGAGCAGGTCTTCAGCCACGCCGGCGCGTTCTCGGGCGTGCGCTTCATGAAGAAGAAGGGGCCCTTCCACCCGTTGGGGTACCGCTTCATCACCATGGCCCGATCGACGAGGTGGGGAAGCAGGTACGGCGCCACCTCCACGTAGTAACGCAGCAGGTCGCCCTTGGTGATGCCCAGCTCCGGCCAGAACGGCTTGTCGAGGTTGGTGAGCCGCACGGATCGCCCGCCCACGCGCACCTCGCACTGCTTTCCCCCGCGGGGGATGATGTCCGGCGATGCGTCCGTCTCCGGCACGTTCGGCGCGGCGGGCTTGCGGCGGGCCGGCTTTTTGGCGGCGGACGGGGCGCGGGTGGATGCGGACTGCGAGGCGGCGCGGGGCGTCACGGGCCCTCCTTCCACGAGCGGGGTTGCAGCCTGGGCGGACGCTTTCCCTTGCGGACGGCGCCCAGCACGGGCGCGTACTCCAGCTCCGGTCCGTCCGCCGCGGCGCGCAGCATCAGGCCGCCGCGGCTCATGTCGCCGCGGCCCACGAAGTCGGTCGGAAAGAGCAGGCGTTCGCCGTAGATCCGGGTCAGCACGTCCACGTATTTGTCGCTGGCGATGCTTCCCAGCAGCACGTAGCACGTCCCGGGCCCGGCCGCCTCGTCCAGCGCCCGCGCGTGCTGCTCCAGCGGACCGCGGTAGCGCGCGTTGTCCACCGCCACCTCGCCCTGTTCCGCGAACTCGCGCAGCACGTCCAGGGTGATGTGCGACTCCGGCGGCACCAGCCCCCGCGTGGGCGTGATGACCAGCGCGCCCGGCAGTCCGGGCGGCGGCGCGGAGAACGCGTTCACGTACGCGACCTTGCCGCGAAAGTACAGCCCGCTCAGGAACGCGAACACCTCGCCCAGCGGCGCGCCGCCCGGCGAGCGCAGCCGCTGCGCCAGGGAGAACTGCGCGCCCTCGCGCATGACCATCTGCCCGCGCTTGCCGCCGCTGAACGCGGGGCTCATCAGGAAAATCTTGGGAGTGCTCATGGGCCGCGCGCGGGCGCAGAACGCGTGCCGGACCGTGTACGGCGTCCACTTGAGGACAGCGGGCGGACGGAGTTTGTAACAGCCATTGCGCGAAATCCCGGGTCCGTGCAGCATTCCGGCGCCGCTGTCCACGGCGCACTCTAATTGACACGTATAACGTTATCCGTTATACATCCGGGAGCATGGTTTCGTGGGCGGCGGCACCGGTCTAAGGCACCTGCCGTCCACCCGAGCCCCGCGAACACGAATGATCGTCTCGTTCAAGGACCAGGGATCGCGCGACATCTGGGAGCTGAAGGACACCCGCGCGGCGCGAAGAACGTGTCCGCAATCCCTGTGGCCGGCTGCGCTGGCCAAGCTCAACCTTGTGAACCGTGCAACGGACGTCGAAGACCTGCGCACGCCGCCCGGAAACCGGCTGGAGCAGCTCAAGGGCAACCGGCGCGGGGAGCACAGCATCCGGATCAACGGCCAGTACCGCATCTGCTTTGCCTGGACGTCGGCCGGCCCCGCGCTCGTCGAGATCGTGGATTATCACTGACCCGCACCCGAGCTCTCCTGGAGGAGCCATGGAGTTCATCAAGCTCGCCGTCCGGCTGCCGGCCCACCGCCGGCCCACGCATCCCGGCGAGATGCTGCTGGAAGAGTTCCTCAAGCCGATGGGAATCACGCAGACGGAGCTGGCCGGGCGCATCGGCGTTTCCTATGTCCGCGTCAATGAGCTGGTGCACGGAAAGCGCCGGCTGACGCCAGATACGGCCCTGCGCCTGTCGCGGCTCTTCGGGAACTCCGTCGAGTTCTGGCTCAACGGCCAGCTGGAGTGCGACATGTGGGAGGCCCTGCACTCGCCCGCCATGGCGGAGATCGAGAAGATCGAGCCGCTGCAGTGGGACCACACCATCCCCGAGGAAGGGGACGACGTGGAGGCGATGGCCGCGGACTGAGCCCGATCCATCCTTCATCGGCTGTCCAGTACGCGCGCGGCTCCGCTTGTCCGGCGGGGCGGCGCGCGTCTACCTTCCCCGGCGTATCCCCCGCCCGCCATCCGCATCCCGCCCGGAGGCCCGCCATGGCCGCGTTCCGCATCCGTCCGCAGTCGCCGCGCGGCGCCACGCTGGCGCTTTCCGTGCTCCTGTGGCTGGTAGGCGCGCTGGAGATGCTGGCGGGCGTGGACCTGCCGTACGACGCCGGCCGGTGGGCGCTGCTGCTGGGCGGCGCGCTGCTCATCCTGGGCTGCCTGATGCGCGGGCTGTGACCCCGAAGGACCTGTAGATGACGATCGACTCTCGTGCCCTGCTCCTTTCCGCCGTCCTCGTGTGCGCCGCGCTGGCGCGGGTGCCCGCCGTGAGCGCGCAGGCGCCCCGCGTGCCCGCCGCGGACGAGCTGATGCAGCCCGGCGTGTCGCTGGAGCTGGCCCGCCACCGCGCCGCCACCCTGCGCGACGTGCGTTACCTGCTGGCGCTGGACGTGACGGAGGCGGACACCGCCCGCGGCAACGTGACGGCCACGTTCCACCGCGCCACGGGCGCCGGCGACCTGGTGATGGACTTTCGCGGTCCGTCCCTGAGCTTCGTGACGGTGAACGGCGCGGCGGTGGAAGACGCGGAGTGGCGCAACGGACACCTGCGCATTCCCGCGCGGCACCTGCGGGACGGCGAGAACCAGGTGGCGGCGTCGTTCACGGCGCGCATCGCGGCGGCGGGAAGCAGCATCATCCGCTTCAGCGACGCCACGGACGGGGGCACCTACCTCTACACGCTGCTCGTCCCCGCCGACGCCAACCAGCTGTTCCCCTCGTTCGACCAGCCGGACCTCAAGGCGCGCTTTCGCTACCACATCACGGCCCCGAGCGCGTGGCAGGTGCTGGCGAACGGTCCCGGCCGGCGCGAGGAGCACGGCGGCGAGACGATGTGGATCTTCGACGAGACGGAGCCCATCAGCACGTACCTGGCGGCGTTCGCGGCGGGGCCGTGGCGCACGTGGAGCTCGGACGAGGGCGGCCGGCCCATCACCCTCTACGCCCGCGCCAGCCGCGCCGACGAGGTGGACGCGGACACGCTGATCACCGTCAACCGCCGCGCCATCCAGTGGCTGGAGCGCTACTTCGGCGTCAACTTTCCGTTCACCAAGTACGACATGCTGCTGGCGCCCGCGTTTCCGTTCGGCGGGATGGAGCACGTGGGGGCCGTGTTCTACAACGAGAACACGTTCATCTTTCGAGAGGCGCCCACGCTGGGGCAGCAGATCAGCCGCAAGAGCACCATCTACCACGAGGTGGCGCACCAGTGGTTTGGCGACCTGGTGACCATGGTGTGGTTCGACGACCTGTGGCTCAAGGAGGGCTTCAGCACGTACATGGCGGCGCGGATGCAGGACGAGCTGGACCCGGGCAGCGAGGCCTGGAAGACTTTCTACCTGCGCAACAAGCCCCTGGCCTACGCCACGGACCAGACGGGCGGCACCACGCCCGTGTGGCAGTCGCTGCCCAACCTGGACTTGGCCAAGAGCAACTACGGCCCCATCGTCTACAACAAGGCGCCGGCCATCCTCAAGCAGCTGGAGGCCATCGTCGGCGACTCGGCGTTCCGCGCGGGGCTCACGCTCTTTCTGCGGCGCCACGCGTACGCCAACGCCACCTGGCGCGACCTGCTCGCGGCGCTGGAGGAATCGTCCGGCGTGGACCTCACCGCGTTCGGCGAGCAGTACATCCTGCGGGCGGGAATGCCGGTGGTGGAGACGGACCTGCGGGTGCGCGACGGGCGCATCGAGCGGCTCACGCTGCGCCAACGCCCCGCGCGGCCCATGCCGGACGACCCGGGCGGATATTGGCCCATCCACGTGCAGGTTCGGCTGTCGTACGGCGACCGCGAGGACGTCGTGCTCCCCGTGAGCGGCGCGGCGGAGGTGATGGAGGTGGCCGCCGCGCGCGGGCTGCCGGCGCCGGACTACGTGTGGAGCAACGAGGGCGACTACGGCTACGGGCTGTTCCTGCTGGACGCGCGCAGCCGTGAGTACGTGGCCGGGCACGTGGGCCAGGAGACGGACGGCCTGCGCCGCGCCATGCTGTGGGGCGCCCTGTGGGACGAGGTGCGCGAGGGGCGGATGGATCCCGCGCGCTACGCCCGCATCGCCCTGCGCGAGCTGCCGCGCGAGCGCGACGAGCAGATCGCCTCGCTCAACATGGGCCGGGCGTGGACGGCCCTCGCGTCGTACCTGCCGGAGGAACGCGCGCGGCCGCTGCTGGCGGACTGGGAGCGGCTGCTGCTGGCCCGCGCGGACGACGCCGCGCTCACGTACGGCGCGCGCAAGGCCGCGCTGGACATGCTGGTGGGCACGGCGCGCACGGACGCGGGGCAGGCGCTGCTGCGCGAGTACCTGGCCGGCACCCGCACGTTCAACGGCGAGGCCGTCAAGCAGCCCACGCGCTGGTCCATCGTGGAGCAGCTGGTGGCGCTGGGCGCGGCGGACCCGCAGGCGCTCATCGCCGCGGAGAGCGCCCGCGACAGCACGCCGGACGCGGGACGCCGCGCGTACATCGCCGGGGCGGCCGTCCCCGCGGCGGACGTAAAGGCGGCGTACTTTGGCCGGTTCCTGGACGATCCCGGCCTCAACGAGGACTGGGTGACGGCCGCGCTGGGCAACTTCAACGCGCCGCGCCACGCGGCGCTAACCCTGCGCTACCTGCGCCCGTCGCTGGACCGGCTGGAGTGGGTGCGCGACAACCGCCGCATCTTCTTCCTCCCCCGCTGGATCAGCGCGTTCGTGGGCGGGCACACGGGCCCGGAGGCGCTGGCCATGGTAGACCGCTTCCTGGCGGAGAACCCGGAGCTCCCCGCGGACATCCGCCGCAAGGTGCTGCAGTCGCGCGACGAGCTGGAGCGGACGGTGCGCATCCGTGCCGCGGCGGCGCAGGGGGAGCGGTGAACATGCGCGAAGGACACGCGATGCGAACGCTGATCCGATCCGCCGCGCTGCTCCTCGTGCTCTCCGCCTGCGCAGCGGGTGGACAGCCGGGCGGCGAGCCATCCGTCCCGGCGCCGGCGGACGAACGGGGCGCCATCTACGCGGTGCTGCTGGATTCCATGCGGCACCACGCACCGGGGGTGGCGCTCAAGCACCGGTACGTCCAGGTGGAAACCGTGCCTCCCGCGCGCCAGATCGGCTACGACCACCTGATGCGCGAGGTGCCGGAAGCGACGCCGGACCTGATCGCGGCATTCCAGGCCGCCGCGGAACAGCCCGCCGACGTCCGCGCGCTCGTCGGCCGTGGGGAGGTAGAGTGGATTAGGCGCGACAGCCTCGCCCAGGTCATGCGAGCGGTCACGGCACCCGAGCTGCCGCGGGCCGCGAACCTCTCGACCACACGCTTCTCCCCGATCGGGATGAGCCCGGACGGACGGCGGGCGCTGGTGTACGTCTACTACTGGTGCGGCGGCCTGTGCGCGGACCAGCATTGGGCGCTGCTGGAGCGACAGCCGGACGGGCGGTGGACGCTGCGCCGCACGCTGCTCACCATCATCTCCTGAGATCGGCATGCCCACTCCGCGCATCGTTTCCATTGCCGTCGCCCTCGTCATCGCCGGTGTGATCGGCGGCGCGCCGGCCGCCGCCCAGCAGGCCGGGCGGGCGGTGGCCGTCACCTTCGACGACCTGCCGGGCATCACGCAGGGAGACCGCTCGGTCGCGGGGCACGCGCGCATCACGGAGGCGCTGCTGCGTCGCATCGCCGAGCACCGCGTGCCCGCCATCGGCTTCGTGAACGAGGACAAGCTGCGGACGGACGGGCGGGTGGACCCGCGGCGCGTGGACCTGCTGCGCCGCTGGACGAGCGCGGGGCTGGAGCTGGGCAACCACGCCTACTCGCACATGGATCTGCACGCCAACCCGGTGGAGGCCTTCATCGCGGACGTGGCGCGCGGCGACAGCGTGACACGCCTCGTGCTGGCGGATGCGGGAACGCGGCCACGCTTCTTTCGCCACCCGTTCCTGCACACGGGGCGTACGCCGGAGGACCGGCGGCGGTTCGAGACATGGCTGGCGGAGCGCGGGTACCGCGTGGCGCCGGTGACCATCGACAACAGCGACTACATCTTCGCCGCCGCGTACGACCTGGCGCCCGCCGACTCCCTCCGCCGCGTGGCGGACGAGTACATCCGCTACATGGAGGCGACGGCGGAGTACTACGAGCAGCAGTCGCGCGCGCTCTTTGGCCGCGAGATCGCGCAGGTGCTGCTTCTGCACGCCAACAACCTGAACGCCGACCACTTCGGCCGTCTGGCGGAGATGTACGCGCGGCGCGGCTACGTGTTCGTCCCGCTGGAGCAGGCGCTGCGGGACCCGGCGTACGCGTCGGAGGACACGTACACGGGGCCGGCCGGCATCACCTGGATCCACCGCTGGGCGCTCACGCAGGGCAAGCGCGGCGCCTTCTTCGCCGGCGAGCCGGAGGTGCCCGCGTGGGTCACGGACCTCGCCCGCCCGCAGGAGAACCCGCGCATGCAGCAGCAGCCCCCAGGCCGATGATGGTGAAGTGAGCCTTATGCTTGCGCCACATGGAAAAGATGATGATCGTTGGTGATCCCATCTGAACAAGAGGTGTTGTCATGGACTGGCGAGACTACATCCACGCGGATCCCGCGATCCTGACCGGCAAACCCGTCGTGCGGGGCACCCGGTTGGGAGTCGAGTTTCTCCTGGAGCTGTTCGCGTCCGGCTGGAGCCACCAGCAGGTGCTTGAAGCGTATCCTCACCTGACGCCAGAGGCATTGCGGGCTGTGTTCGCGTTCGCCGCCGAGGCCATGCAGGAGGAATCATTTTACGCGGTGTCGGTCGGCTCCCGCTGATGCGGTTTCTGGCGGATGAGAACATTCCATTGCCGATGGTCCACCTGCTTCGCGAAGCAGGGCTGGACGTCGAGTCGATTGCGGAACTGAACCCGGGCATACCCGACGAACAGGTGCTGGCGCACGCGCGGTCGTACGGGCAGATCCTCATCACGTTCGACCGCGATTTCGGCGAGCTCGTCTATCATCGTGGAGCCCCTGTACCGGCTGGCATCGTTTATCTCCGATTTCCACGTTTCGATCTGGCGCTGTTCGCCAGCACGGTAATCGAGCTCGCCCAGAGAGCCGAGATTTCTCTCGAGTCCCGTTTTACGGTCGTGGATTCCGACAAGGTACGGCAGCGCCCGCTTCTGCGAGTCGAATAAGGCAGCACTCAAATGGGCGCCACCCACGGTCATCAGCGAGCGAATCCTGGCGGGGGCGCGTTCCGTATCCCCATGCGCGGGTGTAGATTGCATCCGTCATTCTGCCGGCGCGGCCCCGGGCCGGTCGGTGCAGCCTCCTGATCCGCCGTCAATCGGATGTCGCTTCTCGCCGTCTGGCTCACCACGTTCGGCGTTGCCGTGCTCAGCGCGGTCATTCCCCTCATCAACATCGAGATCTACCTGCTGGGTGCGTCGGCGCTGGCCCCGCGGGAGATGGTGATTCCGCTGGTGATCGCGGGCACGCTGGGCCAGGTGATCGGCAAGATCGCGCTGTACTACGCGGGCAGCGGCGCGCTCAAGATTCCCGGCAAGCGCCTGCAGGCCGCCCTGCAGAAGATGAACACGCAGATGCAGGAGCGCCCGCGCATGGGCGGCGCCCTCGTGTTCGTCAGCGCCACGCTGGGGCTGCCGCCCTACTACGTCGTCACCCTGGCCGCCGGCGCCGCGAAGATGAACCTGCCGATGTTCCTGGGCGTGAGCCTGATCGGCCGGCTCATCCGCTTCGCCATCGTCGTCGCCGTGCCGCAGCTGGCGCGCGAGGTGGTGCCGCACTGAACGGCGAGTGCGTTAGTGCGGAAGTGACGGCGGCGGGGTAGATTGGCCGGCGATCGCGAGATATCCGCACCATCCGGAATGGACCGTTGCAGCCGCTGACCCGCATCCACCACGGATCGACCGCCCCGCAGGCCCTGCTCGCCGAGCGGGGCCTTCGTGTTGCGCCCTCCGGAGTCGATTGCCAATGAGACCGGACGGTCGCACACCGCTCGACGTGGACCTTGAGCAGCGGCTGGGGGAGCTGGAGCGCGCCGGGTTAAGGCGCGTGCTTCGTCCCGTGGAGCGGCGGACGGGCGCGGAGGTCGTGGTCAACGGACGATCCGCCATCGACTTCTCGTCCAACGACTACCTGGGGCTCGCGGCGGATCCGCGCCTCGCGGCCGCGGCGGCGCGCGCGCTGGAGGACGCGGGGACGGGCGCGGGCGCGGCACGGCTCATCTCCGGCAACCATCCGCTGCACGAGCGGCTGGAGCGGGAGGTCGCCGCGTTCAAGCAGGCACCCGCCGCGCTGCTGTTCGCCAGCGGATACGCCGCCAACACGGGCGCCATCCCCGCGCTGGTGGGCCGCGGCGACGCCGTCTACTCCGACGCGCTGAACCACGCGTCGCTCATCGACGGGTGCCGGCTTTCGCGGGCGGAATCGCGCGTCTTTCCGCACCTGGACGTGGACGCGCTGCACCGCATGCTGGCGGAGGATGAGGGACGGTTCGCGCGGCGGATGATCGTCGTCGACGCCGTCTTTTCCATGGACGGCGACCTGTTCCCGCTGGATCGCCTGGTAGAGGTCGCGCGCGGGCACGGGGCGTGGACGTACGTGGACGACGCGCACGGCACGGGCGTCCTGGGACCGAACGGTCGCGGCGCGGCGGAGCGGTTCGGCGTGGAGGACGCCTTCGACGTGCGGATGGGCACGCTGGGCAAGGCGCTGGGCACGGCCGGCGCCTTTGTCGCCGGGAGCGAGCGGCTGCGCGACTGGCTGATGAACCGCGCGCGGCCGTTCGTCTTTACCACGGGCACGCCCCCCGCCCTGGCCGCGGCGGCGATGGAGGCGCTGCGCATCGCCCGCGCGGAGCCGTGGCGGCGCGAGCGGCTGCGGGACAACGCGCGGCGGATGCGGGACGGCCTGGCCGCGCTCGGCTTCGAGGTGCCGGGGGAGGCGGACGGGCACATCGTCCCCGTGGTCCTGGGCGACGCGGAGCGGACGATGCGCGTGGACGCGGCGCTGCGGGCGCGCGGATTTCTCGTGGGCGCCGTGCGCCCCCCGACGGTGCCGCCGGGCGGGTCGCGGCTGCGCATCACGCTCAGCGCGGCGCACACGGCGAAGCAGATCGACGGGCTGCTGGACGCGCTCCGGACGGAGTTGCCCGCACCTTGCAGTAGGGCCGGCGCAACGTGATCCGCGCGGGGGAGTGGAACGCTCCCCCGCTTTTCTCACCCGTCCGTACGCCGAGCCGTGATGCAACGCACCGTCGCAGCTTTCGCGCTGCTGCCGCTCTCGCTGGCCGCATGCGGCCCGACCGCCTCGCCGTCCACCGGCCCCGGGCCTTCCGACACGCTGCGCATCGGTGGGGCGCGACCGGGCACGGGGGCCATCGAGCGGCTGGTCTACCAGCCCGTGAGCCCCGCGCTGCCGGCCATCCCCGCGGCCAACGGGGCGCTGGCCATCCGCGTGATCGAGCCCACGAGCGGCTCCGCCCGGCCGCGGTCGCAGCGCACCATCATCTACGGCACCGTAGGCACGGGGCAGGCGGCGCTGGAGATCAACGGCACGGCCGTCCCCGTGGCCCCCAACGGCGCCTTCATCGCCTACCTGCCCACGCCGCAGGACGGCGCCTGGCGGCTGCGGGCCCAGCGCGGCGGCGAGGAGGTGACGCAGACGCTGGAGCACGCGCGCCCGTCCACGGGCGGCGGCGGATCGACGGGCGCCGCATCGCAGAACGCCGTCTACGCCACGGCGCGCGCGGGCACCGTCACGGGCGGCGCGGACACGCTGGCGACGGGCTCGGACGCCATCTACGCCCGGCCCACGCCCACGGGCACCTACCGCTGGTTCTTTCCCCGCGGCGCGCGCCTGTCCGTCGTGGAGCGCCGCGGCGACCAGTACCGCGTGCAGCTGGACCCGTCCACGGAGGCGTGGGTGGACGCGCGCAACCTGCAGGTGGCGGAGACGGGCGCGCCGCCCGCGCCGGGCGCCGTCACCGCGTCCACGACGCGCGCGGAGGGGTGGACGGACCTGCGGGTGCGCGCCGGCGGCCGACCGTTCCTGGTGGAAGTGACGCAGACGGGCGCCGTCGTCACCGTCTACGGCGCCACGGCGACCACCGTCAGCGGCGGGCAGGCCACGGGCGAGGCGGCCGGCGGCAGCGCGCGCATCACCGTGCCGACGGGCGGCATGCCGTGGGGGTACAAGGCGTGGTACGAGGGCAGCGGCGACCTCGTGGTCCGCGTGCGCCGCCCGCCCGCCATCGACGCGGCCAACCCGCTGCGGGGACGGCGGATCGTCATCGACCCCGGCCACCCGCCGGCGGGCGCCACGGGACCGACCGGTCTCTACGAGGGCGACGCGAACCTCGCCATCGCCCTCCCCCTGGCGGAGAAGCTGCGCGCGCGGGGCGCCGAGGTCATCCTCACCCGCACGGGGCGCGAGGGGCTCGTCAGCAGCACCAACTCGTCGCAGGAGCTGGGGGCCCGCGTGCGCCTGGCCGTGGAGCGCGACGCGGACCTGCTGATCTCCGTGCACAACAACGCGTTCGGCGAGGGGCAGGACCCCTTCCAGGCGCACGGGACGAGCGTGTACTACTTCCACCCCATGTCCGCCGGGCTGGCCCAGTCGCTGGACCGCGAGATCGTGGGCGTCACGCGCATCCGCGACATCGGCGCGCGGGAAAGCAACCTGGCGCTGGCGCGGCCCACGTGGATGCCCACGGCGCTCACCGAGTCGCTGTTCATGCCCATCCCCGAGCAGGAGGCCGCCCTGCGCGACCCCGCGTTCGTGGACCGGCTGGCGGACGCGCACGTGGCCGGCATCGAGGCGTTCCTGCGGTCGCGCGCGGGAGGCGGCCGCTGATGCGCGCGCTCGTCATCACCAAACCGGGCGGGCCCGAGGTGCTGCAGATGGAGGAGCGCCCCGTGCCCCAGCCCGGCCCGGGCGAGATCCGCGTGCGCGTGCACGCCAGCGCGCTCAACCGCGCGGACCTGCTGCAGCGCCGGGGCGCCTACCCCGCCCCGCCCGGCGCCCCGGCCGACATCCCCGGCCTGGAGTACGCGGGCGAGGTGGAGGCGGTGGGCGAGGGTGCCGGCCTGTGGGCGCCCGGCAACCGGGTGATGGGCATCGTAGGCGGCGGCGGCCACGCGGAGTACGTGGTCGTGCACGAGCGCGAGGCCATCCGCGTCCCGCAGAACCTGAGCTGGGAAGAGGCGGCCGCCGTCCCCGAGGCGTTCATGACGGCGTACGATGCCCTCTTTCGCCAGCTGGACTTGACGATGGGCGAGCGGCTCCTGGTCCTGGCGGTCGGCAGCGGCGTGGGGACGGCGGCCGTGCAGCTGGCCAGCGCGGCGGGCGCCACCGTCATCGGCACGTCGCGCAGCGCGGCCAAGCTCAAGCGCGCACAGAGCGAGCTGGGGCTGGAGATCGGCGTCGATACGTCCAGGGAGGACCTTGCCGAGGCCGTGAACCAGGCCACCTACGGCAGCGGGGTGCACGCGGTGCTGGACCTCGTCGGCGGCAAGCTGCTGGAGACGTCGCTGCGGGTGGTGGCGCTCCGCGGCCGCGTGGTGGTCGTGGGGACGACGGGCGGAAGCAAGGTGGAGGTAGACCTGGGGCTGCTGCTGCGGCGCCGCATCCACCTCTTTGGCACGGTGCTGCGCTCGCGGCCGCTGGAGGAGAAGATCGCGCTGGCCCGCGAGTTCTCCAACGCGGTGCTGCCGCTGGTCTCATCCGCCCGCATCCGCCCCATCGTGGACAGCACGTTCCCGTTCGACCACGTCCGCGCCGCGCACGAGCGGATGGAGGAGAACGCCAGCTTCGGCAAGATCGTGCTGACGTGGTGAAGGGCGTGCGTGAGTGCGTGAGTGCGTGAGTGCGTGAGTGCGTGAGTGCGTGAGTGCTGATCGCAGAATGAGCCGCATCCTCACACGGAATCAACGGTAACGGATCAACAGCCGTTGATTCCGTGTGAGACGTCTGTCCTTCCCGCCTGGCCTTTTCCCTCCGCTGGCCCCCATGAACGAGCCCCAGCCGCTGCCGCTCTGGTTCATCCCCCTGTTCCCGCTGCTCTTTGCCGGGATGTGGCTGGGGATCTGCGCGCTGCTCGCGTCCATCGGCGGATGGCACGGGCTGGGCGCGCGCTTTCGCGAGCCGCCGAACGCACCGCGGCCCACGGCACGGGCGTTCTGGACGACGAGCCTGCGGATGTCCGCCGGGCTGCCCGTGGACTACCGCAGCTGCGTCATCCTGCGCCTGGGAGACGCGGGCATCCACCTTCGCACGTGGATCCTCTTCCGCTTTCTCCATCCGCCCCTGCTGATCCCCTGGGCGGAGGTGGAATCGTGCACGCCCGGCCGCCACTTCCTGCGCCGCGCGGTGATGGTGCGGCTGCGGGGGACGGATACCAGCATCCGCATCTACGGCGGGCCGGGCGCGGCGGTGGAGGAGGGATGGCGGCGATACCAGGCCTGGGCCGCGCGCTCCGGCGCGGCGTGACGGGCGGGGCTTCCCCTCGCCCGCCGCATCCGCCATCTTGCGCGCCCCATTCCTGACGATCCAAGAACGTGACAGCAGAACGATGACGAGCCGCATCCGCCCCGTGGAGATCTACCTCAACACGCCGCCGCCGGACCCCGAGACGCCGCGGCCCGTGCGCGAGTCGCAGGTGACCTTCGCGGACCTGGCAGAGCCGCAGAGCCAGAACGTGGCGGGCACGCTGTTCGGTGGGGTGCTGCTGGGGTTCATCGACCGCGCGGCCGCGTTCTGCGCCATGAAGCACGCCGGGCGGCCCGTGGTGACCAAGAGCTTCGACGCGGTGGAGTTCAACGAGCCCATCTTCATCGGCGAGCTGGTGGTGGCGCACGCGTCCGTCAACTTCACGGGCCACACCAGCATGGAGATCGGCGTGAAGGTGCTGGCGCAGAACCCCATCACGGGGATGGAGCGCCACACCAACACCTGCTACGCCACCTTCGTGGCCCTGGACGAGAACGGCCGCCCCGCGCGCGTGCCCCCCGTGCTCCCCGAGACGGACGACGAAAAGCGCCGCTTCGAGGCCGGCCAGCGCCGCCGCGACGAGCGCCTGGCCCGCCGCCGCGCCAAGAAGCCGAACGGGTGAGTGAAAGCCCGCGTCGGCCGATGGTGCAGGCGATGATGCGGGTCTTTCCGGAAGCCGCCACCAAGCGGTAAAACGGGCCCCCGGTGGCGCGCGAGTGAGCGCCGCCGACCCCATCGCGCCAGCGTCAGGACCGGTTTCTTTTCTCCCTTTTCTCCAGCGGGAAAGCGGGTTATCGTTGATCCCGAACCGCGAGCCAGGAGGAAAGATGAAGCGGCAGATGCGTACGGTAATCCGGACCGGCGAAACGGGCCGGCTCAAGCGCGAAGAGGTCCGGGCGGTCATCATCGCCATTCGGGACGGGCTCCCCATGCCCAAGGTCACCCCGATCAGCGAGGCAAAGCCGCACCCCGCGCGATCCAGGGCCCGCGGCCGCTGAGCCCATCGCCATGGCGCCGGCCGAATACGATCGGAGCGTGTTCCTGAACTGCCCGTTCGACGAGGAATACCAGCCGATCCTTCACGCGCTCGTGTTCGTCATCCAGGACTGCGGGTTCAAGGCACGCTCCGCGCTGGAGGCGGAGAACGGCGGAGAGGTACGGATCGAGAAGATCAACCGCATCATCCGGGAGTGCCGGCACGGCATCCACGACATCTCCCGGACGGAGCCCGATGGCCTGAACAAGCTGCCCCGGTTCAACATGCCCCTTGAGTTGGGGCTTTTTCTTGGTGCCCGCGCGTTCGGCGCAAAGGCGCAGCGCGAAAAGAACTGCCTGATCCTGGACCGGGAGCCGTACCGGTACCAGAAGTTCTGCTCCGACATCGCCGGACAGGACATCCAGGCCCACGGCACCCACCCGGACCGGGTCATCCGCGCGGTGCGCAACTGGCTGGCGTCGGCCCTGGGCCCGTCCGTGCTGCTGCCGGGCGCGCGAAAGGTGGCCGAGCGCTACGCCGCGTTCCAGGAGGCGCTTCCCGTCTCCTGCGCCAACTGGCACCTGGACGTGCGCGAGCTGCGGTTCCTGGAGATTCGCGCCCTCGCGCAGGAATGGGTGGGCGAGAATCCCCCCTGATCCGCCTGCCCCGCACGCACCTGCGCTTCGCGTCCCGCGCCGGCTTGCCCGCAAGCCCAAGCAGGAGCGCGCCTTGCAATCCGTGCGGCATCCTGGGGCACGAAGGTGCGAAACTTCACATCATCCCGACGATCCATAGCCTGATGCGCGACACGCTTTCCGCGTTGCTCCCCAACCCGTGGCTCACCATCGAGCCGCTGTACCCGGGCGGCTTCTTTCCCCCCGTGCGGCCCCTGCCGCCGGCGGCTGCCACGGACGCGCTGTCCGAGCGGCTGCGCGAGGCCGCCCAGGCGCGGAGGCGGATGGACTGGCCCGCGGCGCGTGTGGCCGCGGAGCACGCGGCCGCGCTGGCGCTGGAGGCCGGGCGCGCGGAGTGCGAGTCGTGCGCGAGCCTGGAGCTGGCGGCCACGGAGCTGCTGGCCGGGGAAGTCGATGCGGCGGAGCGCGTGTACCGGCTGATGGAGGGCGCCGCGGAGGTCCCGCGGCTGCGCGCGGCGCTGGGGCTGGCCGTCTGCACGGGCGTGCGCGGCGACTGGGCGGGGGCGCTGGAGGCGATGGATGCCGCCGCGGCCGGCACAACCCCGGACGACGCGGACCTGGCCCTGCTGCTGGCCAACCGCGCGGCGGCGTTCCTGGCGCTGGGCAAGCTGCGGCGGGCGGAGGACGAGGCGGCGGAGGCGCTGCGGGCGGGCCGCCGGCGCAAGGACGAGACGCTGACGGCGGTGGGCGGGTTCGCGCTGGCGCTGGCGCACCTGGCCCGCGGCCGGCGCGGCGACGCGCGGACGCGGCTGTCGGAGGCCGTCCGCGGCTTTCACCGCGTGGGCGACGTGCTGCGCCAGGTGCAGGCCCATCACCTGCTGGGCGAGATCGCGTACGACGGAGAGGACCCCATCCGCGCCGGCTCGCACTACCGCGACGCGCTTGGCTTGGCCCGCCTGGCTGGCGCCGTGGACGCCGTCGAGCTGCTGATGCTCCGCTTCGAGCACCGCTGAAAAGACGAGTGCAAAAGTGCGAAGTGCGAGAGTGCG
>NZ_DASURI010000785.1:0-11491 GCF_036280135.1 Longimicrobium sp. | reverse complement strand
GGGTGCCGGGTACGCGGGCGCACGAGGAAGAGTGGCAGCGGTTCTATCACCGCGGGCTCATCCACACGGGGGAGGAGGGCGGCGCCACCCGGCACCAGACGCGGCTGCGGGTATGCCCGTTCCACGCGGCCGGGTCGGGATCATGAGCGCGATGCGGATGGGGGTCGGCGCGTTGGACGATGCGCCCGGTGGGGAGGACGTGCTGATGGTGCTGCCGGCCGCGCGGGTGGCGACGATCGAGGAGGGGGCGGTGGAGCTCTTCATCCCTGACCGGCCCGGAGCGATGCGGATCTCGCGCGCCGTGTACGAGGTGTACCGCGCGTTTCACCTGCCCCAAAGGGTGGGAGAGGTGCTGTCCGGCGACGCCGCGCGGCGGGCGCGGCTGCTGCGATGCATTCGCCAGCTGGCAGGGAAGGGGTTCCTCGTCCCGCCCTCCGTGGGGATCTCCCACCTTTCGGCCGGACCCGCGCCGGCGGTGGAGTTGGACGACGTCAGCGCTCGGGCTTGAGGCGGTGGTGGCGCAGGAAGTCCATGAACTTGAGGTAGTCGTCCTGCTGGATGCCGAACACCTGCAGGGCGCGCTTGTAGCTCCAGTTGCTGCGGCGCAGCCCTTCCTCGACCACCGCGCGCACCTGGCCGCGGTTCAGCTCGCGGTCCATGAACGGCTCGTGCACCAGGTCCCAGAACGTCTCCGCGCCCCCCGTCATCCGGTTCAGCAGCGCCGCCGCCCCGCCGGGCGCCGGCGCCGCGGCCATGGGCATCCCGAAGGCGGGCGCGGCCGTGGGCGCGTGGGACGACGCGTCGCGCTCCAGCTGCTCCTCGAACGTGCCCGGCTCGATGACCGCCGCGCCGCACAGGGAGTGGCTGGTTTCCACCACGGCGCGCAGCTCGCGGACGTTGCCGGGCCAGAAGTACGTCCCCAGCCGCTCGAGGGAGGCCTCGCTGAAGCGCCGCTCCTGCCCCGTGTCGCCGTTCAGGCGGTGGACGTAGTGCTCCAGCATGAGCTGCCAGTCGGCACCGCGGTCGCGCAGGGGCGGCACGTGCAGCTGCAGGTAGCGCAGGCGAAAGAGCAGGTCCTCGCGAAAGCGGCCCTGCGCCACCAGCCCCCGCAGGTCGCGGTTGGTGGCCGCGATCACCCGCACGTTCACGCTGCGCACGCGCGTGTCGCCCACCGGCACCAGCTCGCCCTCGCTCAGCACGCGCAGCAGCATGGCCTGCGCGGGGAGGGTGAGCTCGCCCACCTCGTCCAGGAAGACGACGCCCCCGTCCGCCTCCACGAACACGCCGCGATGGTCCTCGAACGCCCCCGTGAAGCTGCCCCGCTTGTGCCCGAACAGCTCGCTGGCGATGAGCTGGCTCTCCGTGTACTGCGCGCAGTTCACGCTGAAGAACGGCTTCCTGGCGCGGGGGCCCAGCAGGTAGATGGCGCGGGCGAACAGCTCCTTGCCCGTGCCCGTCTCGCCCGTGACCAGCACAGGGGCCGTGGCCTGGGCAAAGCGGTGCACCCGCTCCTGCAGGGCCAGCATGGACTCGTGCCGGCCCACGAGCACCGTCTCGCGGCGCTCGCCCCAGCGCTCCATGGACATCAGCCGCACGCGCCGGGCAAGGTCCGTCTCTTCCGGGCCGACAGAGGGGGAGCGCTGGATCATGGAACCGCCACTCCAATCAAGAGGGTGCGGGCCGTTTTCCGCCGGTACGCGCGAACGTGGCCGACGTGCCGGTCGTGTACCGGGGGCACGCGAAGGCGGACCGGCGCGGACACAAAGCCCGCGCAGTACCCGCGCAGCAAGAGGGTCGAACGGAAGAAGGAGGATGTTTTGCGTCCTGAACCGATGGTCAGGATAGTGCGGGCTTCCCGCAGTGTCAACGTATTTGACGCGCACCCTTGGGGACGCGGGCTCGGGAGAATCCACGCCGTTCTCCGGGGGCGCGCGTGACCCGGGCCACGCGACCCCGCGGCGTGGGCCGCTACCCCCTGGCGGGTACCCTGGGCCTGTCCACGCGGCACGCCCCGGACGCCCTCGTCCCGCCCGCGTGGCGCGCGCGGGTGATGGGGGTGGCGGGGCGCATTCCCGCGGCGCTCACCCGCGCGGCGTACCTGGAGTGCCGCCTGCGCGAGGGGCCGGACCCCGTGGACCTCATCTTTCGCGTGGAGCGGGCGGGCGCGGAGATCCTGGCCGGCCGGCACCCGGGCGTGGACCCCGCGCGGCTGCTGGAGTGCGGCCCCGCCTGGCGCGCCGTGGCGGACTTCTGCGCCGCGTGGCTGGACGGCGAGGGTCCCGCGTGGGCGGCCGTCCGCCACCTGTGGCTGGAGCTGGACCTGGATGCGCCCGCGACGCCCGGCGGGCCGCCCCTGCCGCCGCCGTCCGTCTTCGTTGCGTTCGATGACGATGCCACGGCCGCCATGGACACGGAGGCGGCGCTGGCCCTCGTCGCCCGGGTGGTGGAGACGCTGGCGCCGGGGGCGATGGACCCTGGGACCCGCGCGCGCGTCCGGGGCGTGCTGGAGCGCCGCCCGCGGGGCGCCGCCCTCCCCTACGCGGGGGTGATGCTGTCGCGCCCGCGCCAGGCCGTGCGCGTGTACCTGTCGCGCGTGTCGGACGCGGCCGTCCCCGCGCTTCTGGGGGACGTGGGCTGGCCGGAGGACCAGGCGCGGATGGCGGCCGGGGCCGTGGCCACCATGGCGCGCGCCGGGGCGCCGGCGATCGGCATGCTGCACCTGGACGTGCTGGAGGGCGCGCTGCTGCCGCGGCTGGGGGTGGAGTACACGCTGGAGCGCCAGCCGCAGATCCGCGGGACGGTGGCGGAGCGGGCGTTCCTGGAGTCGCTGGCGGAGATGGGGCTGGTGGACCCCGAGCGGCGCGACGCGCTGCTGGCGTGGCCCGGGTACGAGGTGCGCACCCTGCGCCACGAGCTGTGGCCCAGCCTGCTGGCGCGCCGGGTGAACTGCATCAAGCTGGTCCACGAGCCGGACCGCGCGCCGCAGATGAAGGCGTACCTGCTCACCTTTCACCAGCCGCACCTGCGGAGGTGAGCGCGCGGCGGTAGAGGCGGGGCGCCACGGGGTAGAGCGCCGGTTCCACCGGGAGAGGCGGGGATGGAAGAAAATCCAGTGCCTGCGCGGATTTTTCGACTGTCCAGAGCGGCACCCGAGTTGCCCCGGGGCGGACGGGTCCCCCGCATCAATCTCAGTACAAAGGAACCGAGATGTCCAAGAAGAAGACGGACGACCTTCTCAAGGAGGTCATCGAACGCGCGGCGACCGACCGCGAGTTCCGCGTCCGGCTGCTGGCTGATCCCGTGGGCGCCATCCGCATGGCGTTCGGCGTGATCCTGCCTCACACGTACCGCATCAAGTTCATCGAGCGGCCGCGGGACCTGGACGCGCTCATCGTCCTGCCGGAGATGGGCCACGGCGAGCTGGACGAGGATGACCTGGACCTCGTCGCCGGCGGCGGCGACACCGACGTGTGCGGAAAGTGGTAGCATGACGCTGCTGGAGCGCATCCGCCTTCCCCGCGCCCGGCCGGCCGCCCCCGCGCCGGCCGTCGCCGCCGTGCCCGTGCCCGCCCTGGTGGGGCCGGAGCTGACGGACGACGACCTGGAGCAGGTGGTGGGCGGGCTGGAGCGTGTGTACGTTCCCGGGCTGGTCGCCGCGGACTGATCCGTCCGGCGGCACGGCGCGCGGTCCCCGGCGGCGGCACCTTTCCGGTGCGCCGTCCCGGGACCGCGCGCTTTCGTTTCCGCCGCCCCTCCCGCGCGGAGGACCACCGTCGAGGAGGGCGGTGGGGCCGCTCCAAAACGGTTGATCTCTGGCGAGTTCGTCCCTATCATGGGACGCGCGCGGCATCGTCCGTTTCCCGCCCGCGCACGCGGCGCATCCCGCCTCCTCGCCGCATCCGCTCTCATTCCCGCGGGACCCATCATGAAGACGCCCCCTTCTCCCCCGGAACCGTTCTCGGCGCTCGTGGAGCGCGAGCTGGGCACTCCCGCCGGCACCGGCGACCGGTGGATCCACGAGACGTCGCGCGGCTTGGCGGGCATTGCCCTGTCCGGCGGCGGCATCCGCAGCGCCACCTTCAACCTGGGCCTGCTGCAGGGACTGGAGCGGCTTGGGCTGACGGGCGCGTTCGACTACCTGTCCACGGTGAGCGGGGGCGGGTATATCGGCGGGTTCTGGACGCGGTGGCGCGCCCGCACCGCCATGGACGCGAACGGGAAGCCGGTGTCTCCTCCTCCCCGGAACGGGTCGTTTCCCGCCACCGACACGCGGACGGGGCAGCAGGCGGAGGCGGAACCCATTCGCCACCTGCGCGAGTTCAGCAACTTTCTCACGCCCCGCCTGGGGCTGCTTACCGTGGACACGGGCCGCGCCGTGGTGGCGGCCGTGAGCGCCATCCTGCCGTCGCTTGTGGCGGCGCTCTCGCTGATCGTTCTCGTGCTGCTGGCGTGGGCGACGGGCGCGCGGCTCCTCCTGGGCGACCAAGCCCTGTGGACGCTGCGGAGCCTGCCCTGGGCGACCGCGTCGCTGCTGACGTTCACGGGCGTGCTGCTGGTCGCGCTGCTGGCGGCGGAGCGGATGACGCCCGCGGAGCTGCGTGTGAAGGCCGGCGTTCCGTACGCCGCCGCCGTGGCACTGTCGGTCGTGGCCACGGGCGGTGCGTGGGGGTGGATCACGGGGACAGGTGTGCTGCGGGGGTTCTGGAACTACTCGCAGCGGCTTCCGCTGGTGTTGTACGGGGACGGCGCGGACCGCTGGGGGCCGCTGTTCCTGCCGTCCGCTGCGCTGGCGGCCGGCGCCCTGGCCCTCGTGGCGGTGCGGGTGCTGATGTCGCGCTTTCGCCGCATCAAGCCCGAGTCGCCCCTGCGGACGAGCCTTGACCGCGCGCAGAGCCGGCTGTGGCTGTTCGCGGCCGTGTGGGCCGTGGTCGCGGCGCTCTGGTGCCTGGGGGTGCTCGCCACCGGCAACGTGTTCAGGACCGACCTTCCCGCCGCCGGTCCCCTGGCGGCCGCGGCCACGGCCCTGGCCGCCCTGTTCGCGCGGGTGCAGAAGGCCATCAGCAGCCCCTCCTCCGCCAAGCCGTCCGGGCAGATGATGACGCGGCTCAAGCCCCTGCTTCCCCAGCTGCTGTCGTACGCCGTGATCGGCCTGATCGTCGTCACGCTCGTGGCGGGGCTGGTCATGCTGGGCCGGCCGGCGCTGTACGCGTGGGGCGAAGGGCGCGACTGGGTGTCGGCGGCGGGGCGCCTGGGCCTGGTGACGCTCGGCGCCGTGCTGGTGACCGTGCTGGCGCTGCTGCTGTTCAATCCCAACGAGGTGGGGCTGCACGCGTTCTACAAGGGCCGCCTGGTGCGGGCGTACCTGGGCGCCTCGTGCGAGCCGCCCAACCGCTCCACGGGCGACGTGGCGGACGACGACCCGTTCCTGGACGCGCTGCCGGCCGGCGACCGGCCCTTTCACCTCGTCTGCTGCGCGGCCAACGACCTGTCCAACGGGGGAGAGATCGCGGGGCTCAACCGCGGCGCCACGAGCGCCGTTCTCTCCCGCGCGGGTATCTCCGCGGGCGCGGACTGGGCGGAGTGGGGCGAGGACAGGAACCGGAGGCACGTCCCCACGCTCGGTGCCGCCATGACGGCGTCGGGCGCGGCGTTCAACTCGCTCATGGGCGCCAAATCCATCCAGTTTGGCCCGGCCGTGCGGTTCCTGGCGGCGGCGCTGGGGCTGCGGCTGGGGCTGTGGATCGCCCATCCGCGGCGCATCCGCGCGGGGCAGCCGCCCGCGCCGGCCACGCGGGTGCAGGTGGGCGCCGTTCCCGTCGTGTCGGATGCCGGGCGGATGGCGAAGGCGGGCGCCGCGTCTTCCGCGTTCCTGGCGCGGGTGCGCGAGGTGCTGCGGCCGCTGTTCGTGGGCGCGCCGTTCTACCGCGAGCTGCTGGGGCTGGCGCGCGCGGACGGACCGACGGTGCACCTGTCGGACGGCGGCCACTTCGAGAACATGGCCATCTACGAGCTGGTGCGGCGCCACTGCATGTTCATCCTGGCCTCGGACTGCGGGCAGGACGGCACGGTGGCGTTCGACGATCTGGGCAACCTCGTGCGCAAGGTGCGCGAGGACTTTGCCGTGGACATCCGCATCGACCTGGCACCGCTCCGTCCCGATCCCGCCACGGGGCTGGCGCGGCAGCACATGGTGGCGGGCGACATCCACTATCCCAACGGCGACACGGGCGTGCTGCTGCTCTTCAAGCCCACGCTGGTGGGGAGCGAGCCGGCGGACGTGACGCAGTATCGCACGCGCAACCCGGCGTTTCCGCACGAGAGCACGGGCGACCAGTTCTACGACGAGGCGCAGTGGGAGTCGTACCGGCGGCTGGGCGAGCACGCGGCCACGGAGGCGTTCGCGCGCATCGCGGCGGGGCTGGCGGCCCCCGCCAAGGACGACCGCGCGGAGCTGTTTGGCCGGGCGCGCTTCGAGTGGCTGCCGCTGCCGGACGGCCACGCGGACCGCGCCGACGACGTGAGCGAGCGCATCGCCGAGCTGAACGCGCTGCTGCGCCAGGACGACTGCCGGGGCCTGCTCGAGGAGGTGCAGATCGAGCTCGCCGGCCTGCCCGCGGACGCGCCCCCCGCCGGCGAGCCCACGGCCCGGCGGCGGGCGCGCAGGGCGCGGGAGCAGGCGGCGGCGCTGGACGCCGTGCGCCACGCCCTGCGCACCCTGGAGGAGCTGTACACGGCCGAGAGCCTGGAGCGGACGTATTCCCATCCCGTGCACCTGGGCCTGGTGAACTACTTTGCCCGGTGGGCCAACGCGCGGACGGTGCGCGCGTGGTGGCCCGTGCTGCGGACGCTTCACGCGCCGCCGTTCGTGCGCTTCGTGGAGCGCCTGTACGGCCTGGGCGGCGGCGCTCCGCCCGCGCGGGTGACGACGGCGTTCGACGCGGACGGGTACGCGGCGCTCTGCTGGCTCAACCAGCACGGCGCGCCGGCGGACGCGAGAAAGCGGCGCGTGATTGCGTACGCGCTGGAGGTGGACGGCCGCGCGCTGCAGGCCGGCCTGCTGCCGTGCGATGTGTCGGCGAAGCGCGTGGCGTGGGAGGCGCGCGACTTCTACGTGGCGCCGGGGCTGTGGGGGGTGGGGCTGGGGACGGACTTCGTGGCCCGCCTGCGCGACGCGGCGCAGCTGCCCCTGGCCGACGCGGCGGCGGGGACGCCGGAGCCGGAGTGGCTGATCGTCCGGGTGTCGGACGGCGCGGCGTCACCGCAGCGCATTGCCGCGGACGTGCAGATGTACCGGCAGCAGGGCTTCGCGGAGCTCACGCTGGACCCGCGCACGGGCGCCGTGCTGATGGATGGGAGGGCGCATCCCTCGCTGGAGTTCCAGGACCTTCCGGCCGACTGGCAGAAGGGCCCGGGCCGGTGGATGATCGGACAGCGGAAGCTCGTACCGGCGCCCGCTCCCCCTGCGCCGCCCGCCGCAGCCGCGCCCCCGGCGGAGCCCGTGGGCTCCTGAGCACGCAGGCACGGGGGATGGACCACGGCCGGAGCACCGCACGTGCTCCGGCCGCTTTCCGTTGGCGATTCGAGTCGCGGAACGGACTTGCCCGCGTTCCCGCGCCGGCTTCTCTTGCTTGCCCCCTGGATCAAACGTCCTGACGAGTGGAGATGACGTGTCGCGAGGGAGCAGGGTGGGGATGGCGGCGGTTGCGTGCCTGCTTGCGGCGTGCGGATCGGCCGAGCAGGCGCCGGTGGAGGACGAGGCGGTGGTGGAGGAGCCGTGCGGTCCGGCCCGCATCGTGGTCACGGCGGTGCCTGCGGACTCGTTTTCCACCGCCGATCGCTGCGCGCTGGTGGGGCTGGCGATGCGGATGCTGGGATCGGCGGGGCCGGAGACGGGGCTGATGCCGGAGGACACGGCGGCCGCGGAGACCGCGCGCCTCGTGCCCATCCAGCAGCGGGATCCGCGTTCAGACAGCATCGTCGCTTCACGCTGGCAGGTTTCCGTGGGCCTGCGCGGGCGCCCGTACGACGCAGAGCTGCTGGTGGACCGCAACACGGGCAGGGTCCGCATCACCCGAATCCACAAGTGAGATCGGCCGGAGCACCGCGCGTGCTCCGGCCGTTTGCGTCGGGTGGCGCGGAAGCCGCATCTTCCCGCGCGCCGAATTCCGGCGGAGGACGGACTACGCACTTTCGCACTCGCAATGTCGGATTACATCCTGTTCGCCGGGAGCGCAAACCCGGCGCTGGCACGGGCGGTGGCGGATACGCTCGGCGTGCCGTTGGGCGACTGCGCCGTGGAGCGCTTTCCCGACGGGGAAACGAGCGTGCGGGTGCTGGAATCCGTACGCGGCAAGGACGTGTACCTGCTGCAGCCCACGTGTCCGCCCGTGAACGACAACGCCATGGAGCTGCTCGTCTTTGCGGACGCGTGCCGGCGCGCGGCGGCGGGGCGCATCCACGCCGTCGTCCCGTACTACGGGTACGCGCGATCGGACAAGCGCCACGGGCGCCGCGAGCCCATCACGGCCAGCCTGGTGTCGCTGCTGATGCGCGAGGCGGGCATTGACCACGTGGTGACGCTGGACCTGCACACGGACCAGATCGAGGGCTTCTTTCCCGGCCCGTTCGACACGCTGACGGCCGTACCCACGCTGTGCGCGGCGCTCAAGCCGGAGCTGCCGGCACAGTCCGTGGTGGTGGCGCCGGACGCCGGCCGCGTAAAGCTGGCGACGGAGTACGCGGCGCGGCTGGACGTGCCCCTGGCCGTGCTGCACAAGCGGCGCGAGAGCGGCACGGAGACGCACGTGACGCACCTCGTGGGTGAGGTGGAGGGCCGCGCGTGCGTCATCATCGACGACATGATCGCCACGGGCGGCACGCTGGTGGAGAGCGTGAATGCGCTGCGCGAGGCCGGCGCGGCGTCGTTCGTGGTGATGGCGACCCACGCGCTGCTGATGCGCAATGCGCTGGAGCGCTTGGCGGACGCGGGCGTGGAGCGCGTGTTCGTGACGGACAGCGTGCCGCCGCGCGAGGATCCGCGCGGCATCCTGCGCGTGGTTTCGGTGGCGCCGCTGCTGGCGAGCGCCCTGCGCCACCTGGTGCAGGACGAGTCTCTCCAGGAACTCTTCTGATCCCGCCGAACAGCAACTGATTTTCTCACGCAGAGGGAGCAGAGGCAGCAGTACTTCAACAGCAGTTGCAGTACTCTGCTGCCTCTGCTCCCTCTGCGTGAGAATGCAGTTCCTCTCGCCCTGCTACGGGTGTTTACGTCCGTGCACGAAGGAAATCCCCGCCGGCTGCCCATCCAAGGGGGAAAATGGGCGCGCTCTCCGCGTAACCATCCCTCAACTCCATGTGGGTGAACGCCTTGTCGCGTGAGCGTGCTCGTGGATCGCGCGGATTTCATGGCGCGTGGGGCATGCGGCGGTACGAAACATTCGTGTAAATGTGATACGTGGACATGCATCAGCCTTGACCTGGGTTGCGCGTCAGGCTATCGTAAATGCATAGCTGGAATCGGTTTGCGCGGGAACGTAGCGCGATCGGCTCCCTGCTCGCTTCCCGGACCCCCTCCGCCATCCTCCCGTGCTGATCCTCTCCGTCTTTGGCGTGGCTGTGCTCACGGCGCTGCTGGTGACGCCCGTGGTGGTGCGGATGGTGACCGCGTACGGGGTCTACGGCCACGTGCGCCCCTCCGCCGACCGCGAGGGGCCCCGTGTGCCCCGCATGGGCGGCATCGCCGTCGTCGTGGCGACGACGGCGGCGCTGGGGATGGCGGCGCTGCTCCCGGGCGGCGTGCCCGCGTCGGCCGCGGCCCCGGAGCACTTCTTCGTGGGGGTGCTGGCGGCCGGCTGGCTGCTCTTCGCGGCCGGGCTGCTGGACGACCTGTACAACCTGCGGCCGGCGGCCAAGCTGCTGGCCCAGTGCGCGGCGGGGATCGTGGCGTACGGGTTCGGGTTCCGCGTGGAGGAGCTGTCGTTCGCGGGCGCCACGCTGGACCTGGGCGTGCTGTCGCTGCCCGTGACGCTGCTGTGGATCGTGGGCATCACCAACGCCTTCAACCTCATCGACGGGCTGGACGGCCTGGCGACGGGGATTGGCCTGGTGGCGCTGGGCAGCACCTTTGCCGTGGCGTGGATGCTGGGGAACCCGGAGGTCGCGCTGGTCTGCGCGGCGCTGGGCGGCGCGCTGCTGGGATTCCTTCGCTACAACTTTCGCCCCGCGCGCATCTTCCTGGGTGACTCGGGGAGCCTGTTCGTGGGTTTCATGGTGGCCGTGCTGTCCGTTCACGGCTCCACCAAGAGCGCCACGGCCGTGCTGACGGCGGCACCCCTGCTGCTGCTTGCCCTGCCCATCCTGGACACGGTGCTGTCCGTCGTTCGCCGCTGGCTGCGGGGCAAGCCCGTCTTCGGCGCGGACGAGCACCACCTGCACCACCGCATGCTGGCCATCGGCCTCACGCACGTGCGCGCCGTCGTGGCGCTGTACGTGATGGCGGCGGGGCTGGCCGTCATCGGCGTGCTGATGGCGTCGGGGCCGCAAAAGACGGTCGCCATGACGGCGCTGGCGGGCGCGGCGGCCTCGGTGGCGCTGCTGCTGTTCGCCATCAAGCGCCTGGGATACCACGAGTTCGTGGAGGCGGGCGCCGTGGTGCGCAGCGGCATGCGGCGCGTGCGGCACAGCATCCGCGACCAGATCCACGCCCGTGACGTGGCGCAGGTGCTGGCCCGGGCCGAGTCGCTGGTGCACGTGCAGGCCATCCTGCAGGACAACGCGCCCGCGCTGGGGCTGCTGTACGCCACCGTCTGCCGCGAGTCGTCCGCCGAGGGCGCCCGCGCCGAGCTGCCGGCGCGGTCCGCCGCCCGCGCGTGGAAGCTGGAGTGCCCCATCCCCGTCCGCGAGGCGGAGGCGGATCCGCTCATCCTGCGCGTGTGGACGGACGCCCCCGACGACCTGCGCCTGCTGACCGCGGACCGCACGTCGCGCGTGCTGGCCGCCGCCGTGGCCGACTGGCTGGCCGGCGGCCTTCCGAACCCGCACGCCGCGCCGGCCCCGGTGCAGCACGTGGCCGCGCGGCGCGCCTCCGCCCCGGCGTGAGCGCGCTGTCCTCCGCCGCTCCTCCCATCCCCATCCGTTCCCTGACTCCCGACACCCGTCCGGGCCGTTCGCCGCGCCCGCCGCTGCACGTGGTCTACCTCAGCGCGTCCGGCGCGCTGGGCGGGGCGGAGCGCGCCCTCCTGGACCTGGTGGCCAGCCTGCGCGCGGCGGAGCCGTCGTGGCGGCTGACCGTCATCGCGGCGGAAGAGGGCCCGCTGCCGGAGCGCGTCCGGGCGCTGGGGGCGGATGCGCGCGTGCTGCCGTTTCCGCGCGCGCTGGCGGGCCTGGGAGACGCGGGCGCGCCGGCGGACGGGCGGGGGCTGCGGATGGGCATCGCGCGGGCGGCGCCGGGGGCCGCGCTGTACCTGGCGAGACTGCGCCGGCTGCTGGGGGC
>NZ_DASURI010000784.1:0-4669 GCF_036280135.1 Longimicrobium sp. | reverse complement strand
TCCTCGCGGCTCGGTGGCGACCCCTCCCCCAACTTCGGGGGAGGGGTTGGGCATGGGCGAGATCCCGAACTCCGGCGGAGTCCCGGCAGTTCTCCCCCTCCCCCGCGAAGCGGGGGCAGGGGGCCGGGGGGAGGGGGCCCTCGGCGGGCGAGAGATCGTCTGCCAATGTTCTCGGACCCGGCGCCCCTCAGTTCAACCTCCCCCAGGGGTTTGGGGGGAGGTGCGAGCCTACGCGAGCGGAGGGGGCGCCGCGCGGAGCTCGTTGATCCGCAAGGGACTTACGGCTCGTCGCCGGCGGACGCGGGTACCAGGGGCAGGACGTTCGTCACGGTTCGGCAGGGAACGTGCAGACGCACAGTCGTTTGCATCGGAATTTCCACCGCCGCCACGACGGCCCCACCGCAGGAGGAACCCATCGCCAGCCCGTACGACAACCGCGCCGATCCCGCCCAGCGCATCGACAAGCGCAAGTCACGGATGGTCAGCCTGGCCATCATCGGCATCGGCCTGCTCATCATGGTGGGCGTGATGCTGATGTCCGGGGGACGGCGCCGCGAGCGCCAGGCCGTGCAGCTGGTGGTGGGCGACGATTCCACCGAGGTCATCCAGCTGCTGGGCTCGCCGCCCAACCGTTGCGAGGTGAGCAGCCTGTCCCACCTGGGCAACCAGTTCCCGGCGCAGACGCCCCGTCCCACCGTGGAGGACGAGACGGCGCGGCTGCGGCGCGGCACCGCCACCCGCTGGGTGTATCCCCGCGGCGAAGGGTGCGTGCCGGGCAACGGCGCCACGGAGATCGGCCTGGACGCGGCGGGCAAGGTGCTGTGGATCGTCCCCGCGCGCGACAAGCAGCCGCTGGTGTACGGGGCCGCCCCCACCTGACGGGGGCATCAAACTCGAAGGAACCCTGAATTTTCCGATGCGCGACTTTCGCCGCCTGCTGGCCGACGGCCGTCCCCACCTGTTCGACGGGGCCATGGGGACCATGCTGTACGCCCGCGGCGTGTACATCAACCGCTGCTACGACGAGCTCTCGCTCACCCAGCCGGACCTGGTGCGCGACATTCACCGCGCGTACGTAAAGGCGGGCGCGGAGATCATCGAGACCAACACCTACGGCGCCAACCGGGCCAAGCTGGCCCGCCACGGGCTGGACGACCGCACGGCGGAGATCAACCAGGCCGCGGCCCGCATTGCCCGCGACGCGGCGGGCGACCGCGCGTTCGTGGCCGGCGCCATGGGGCCGCTGGGCGTGCGCATCGAGCCCTACGGCCCCACGTCGCGCGACGACGCCCGCGGCTTCTTTCGCGAGCAGGCGGCGGCGCTGGTGGAGGGCGGGGTGGACCTGTTCGTCCTGGAGACGTTCGTGGACCTGGAGGAGATCCACCAGGCCATCCTGGGCGTGCGCGACGCGTCGGACCTGCCCATCGTGGCCCAGATGGTCATCCGCGAGGACGGCCGCACGGCGTACGGCAGCGACGCGCAGCTCATCGCCGAGCGGCTCACGGAGTGGGGCGCGGAGGTCGTGGGCCTCAACTGCTCCGTGGGACCCAACGCCATGCTCAACGCGGCCGACCGGCTGCTGGGATCCACCGAGCACCCCGTGAGCATGCAGCCCAACGCGGGGCTGCCGCGCGAGGTGGACGGGCGGACGATGTACATGGCGTCGCCGGAGTACATGGCCAGCTACGCGGCGCGGATGATCCGCAAGGGCGTGCGCTTCGTGGGCGGATGCTGCGGCACCACGCCCGAGCACGTGGCCGCCATGGCCGGCGCCGTGCGCATGCTGGCGCCCGCGTCCGAGCCCATCGTCACGGTGGATTCGGCCGATGGCGATGGCGCGCCGGCCCGCCAGCCCGTGCCCCTGGCGCAGCGTTCCGCGTGGGGCGCCAAGCTGGCGGCGGGCGAGTTCCTGACGACGGTGGAGATCGTGCCGCCGCGGGGCGCCAACCCGCAGCCCATGCTGGACGGCGTGCGGCTGCTCAAGGCGGCGGGCGTGGACGGCGTGAACGTGCCCGACGGCCCCCGCGCGCAGTCGCGCATGGGCGCCCTGGCCACGGCGCTGCTCATCCAGCAGCACGTGGGGATGGAGGCGGTGGTGCACTACTGCTGCCGCGACCGCAACCTGCTGGGGATGCTGAGCGACCTTCTCGGCGCGCAGGCGCTGGGGCTGCGCAACCTGCTGCTCATCACGGGCGATCCGCCCAAGATGGGCCCGTACCCGGACGCCACGGCCGTCTTCGACATCGATTCCATCGGGCTCACGAACTTGGTCTCGCGGCTCAACCGCGGGCTGGACCCCGGCGGCAACGCCCTGGGCGAGCCCACGCAGTTCGTCGTGGGCGTGGGCGTGAACCCCGGTGCGGAAGACTTCGAGAACGAGATGCGCCGCTTCTACTGGAAGGTGGAGGCGGGGGCGGAGTACTGCATCACGCAGCCCGTGTTCGACCTGGCGCAGCTGGAGCGGTTCGTGGAGCGCATCGAGAAGGACGGGCTGCGCATTCCCGTCATCGCGGGGATCTGGCCGCTGGTGTCCGCGCGCAACGCGGAGTTCCTGGCCAACGAGGTGCCGGGCGTGATCGTGCCGGAGCCCGTGCTGCAGCGCATGCGCGTCGCCAGCGCCGAGGGCAAGGAGCGCGGGACCGAGGAGGGGACGATCATCGCGCAGGAGATGCTGGCCGCCGCGCTGCCCATGATCCAGGGCGTGCAGGTGAGCGCGCCGTTCGGCAAGGTGCCGCTGGCCCTGCGCGTGTTCGAGGCCATCCCCGGCTGGAGCGCGTCGCACGGCGCGGAGGAGCGCGCGGTGGTCGTGGCGGGGGCGTAGGATTCGGTGCACGGGGCTTTGCGCCGCGCTCCACCGGGCTCGTGCAGGGTAGCGGTGCCCCCGACGCGCCCCCTCCGGGCTCGTGCGGAGGCGGCCGCCCGTTAGGTCGCGCGGGGAAAGATGGATTGCGCCGGCAGCAGCCCGCCCCTCCCCCGGCCCCTCCCCGCTCGTTCCTCGCGGAGAGGGGAGAACTTCACCCCATGTGGCGGAGTCCTCGCCGCGCCCCCACCGGGCTCGTAAAACTCGCCCACCTCCCCCAATACCCCCTGGGGGAGGTTGTTTTTTGTCCGCGCCATCCCCCGTCTCTCATCCCGCCGTCTTGTCTTCCCTGAGGGAGAACAAAAAAGCCCATCCGCCGCATCTCGCGCGGTTGGGGCTTTCGTCAGAACGTGGCTCCCCGTCGTGCACGTCAGTGCGGGGCCGTGGGCGCGGGTTCGAGGTCTCCTCCCGCCTCGAGCACGTACGCGACGGCGGCGTGCAGCGCCGTCTCGTACGCGCGAACGCCGCGATAGGCCGCCGTGAACGCCAGCGCCTCCCCTTCTGGCGGAAAGACGATCGCCAGGGCGCGGTCCGGGTTGATGCGGCCCAGACGGGCGCGGAGGGGCGCATCGAGGTGGGCCAGGAACGCCGCCCACCGCGCGCGGACCCCGTCGCGTGGTTGAGGAGGCGGGACAAGCAGGATCACGCGCCCCAGGCCCCCGGACGATGCCACGGCGTTCATCTCCCACGCCACCCCCTCCGTGGGCCCGGCCACGACGAACACGAGGCGCGCCTCGTCCATCCGCTCCCGGGCGGTGCCCTGCCACGCGTCGGCGCCCACGCTCTCACGCGCGAAGCCCAGGGGCGGCGTCTCCTCTCCCGGCCGGCCGATGGCGAGCACCGGTCCACATCGCCACGCCGCGTCGGCGACGACCATCTCCAGCGTCCGCGGGGTGAGCTGGAGCGTCTCGAGCGCGCCGGGGTCCACGTTGGTGCTGTCGTCCCGGAACGAGCGAAAGTAGAAGACGGGGCGGCGCCGGTCCCGCACCCGCAACTCCGCGGCGTTCAGCACGCCCAGGCGGGTGCCGCGCCGCCACGCGGCCGCGACCAGGAGAAAGGCAAGGTGAAAGGTTCCGCCCATGCGGATCCCGATCACGAGCAGGACCGCCAGGAAGATGGCGAAAAGGCGCCAGGCGGCCGCCTTGCCTCCGTGGCGGATGGAGTCCACCGGGATGGCGGCGCTCGGCGGAACGAGCTCCGGCGGCGGGTGCAGCGAGAGCTGCTGCCAGCGCGATAGGTAGTACCCGGCCGCGCCGTCTTGCTGCCCGGCGCGCTGAAGGGCACGGCTGGCGCGCACCGCGGGCCACAGGATCAGCGGGGTCGCGATCGCCAGGCTGCCCTGGGGATGCAGCACGACGATCGCGGCGATGTGGAGGAGCACCAGGGTGGCAACGCCCAGGGTCGCGCGGGCGCCCGGCGCGCTGCGGCGCGGCACGCTCCACGCCGCCATCCAGAGCGGGGCCGTGAACCACAGTCCAACGAGGCCCATGTACAGCCCCGCCACGCCGACGATCACCCCGTACCAGGGAAACAGTCCCAACAGCCACGCGTCACAGGCACGTCCCGACAGGTCCACCGCCCGGCGGCGGGCTGCTTCCTGCGCCACCGGCTCGCCGCATGCGGCGCACGTGAAGGCCTTCCAGCGGTTGAACTCGCCGCACACCGCGCAGGGCCGCACGTGGCCCGGCTGCGTTCGCGCGGGACGCCTCGCGAGCAGAAGCACGAGCCCGGCGCCGCACGTGGCGAGGCATACGTATGCCCAGGAGACGGGGTCCCGCCCCTTTACCCACGCGATCCGCAGCGCCCACA
>NZ_DASURI010000783.1:0-8078 GCF_036280135.1 Longimicrobium sp. | reverse complement strand
CCACGCCGTACCGCACGGGCGTGGCCCGCGCCCTGGCCGGCCGCAAGCCCACGGTCGTGCGCGGCAACGCGTCCGAGATCCTGAGCCTGGCCGGCGAGGTGGGCGGGACGAAAGGCGTGGACAGCACCCGCAGCGCCGACGAGGCCAGCGGCATTGCCCGCGAGCTGGCGCGCGGCCTGGGATGCGTCGTCGCCGTCACGGGCGTGGTGGACTACGTGACGGACGGCGTGCGCACCCTTTCCGTCCACCACGGACACGAGATGATGACGCGCGTGACGGCCCTGGGCTGCGCGCTCACGGGCGTGACGGGCGCCTTTCTGGCCGTGGAGCCGGACCCGCTCCTGGCCTCGGCGTACGCGCTCGCCATCTTTGGCATCGCGGGCGAGATGGCGGCGTCCGGATCCATCGGGCCGGGGACGCTGCGCACGCGGCTGCTGGACGCGCTGTACGTGCTGGACACGGTGCCCGAGGCGGAGATCCGCATCCGCGAGGTGAGCTGAAGGCGGCGGGGGCGGACGGAGAACCTCCGACGGCGTCGGAAAATCTGCGCACGCGAGTTTCAGCCGGTTCCCGTCTGGGCGGATGATCCGCGGCGCTAGATTGATCCGTGCGAGGCGAGAAGCGCGGTCTCGTACCGAAGGAAGCCGCCATCGCGGAGAAGAACCGGCATCCACGGGCCGTCCCCCGGCCCGCACCACCGCCACACCGCCGGGAAACCGCTGCACGTCCCCGCGCACCATCCCGCGGGCGAAGCACCGTCGCAGCGTGATCCGCATCGTCCCGCCGGCCGGGTCCGGCACACCGCCGGTCCCCCAGACGCGCCACGGCGCACCCAATGCCCGCCGGCCCCGGATCGCTCCCGGGGCCGGCGCTTTTTGTTCGGGCGGATGCCGATGCGGGATCGCAGCGGGATGATGGGTCGCAGCAGGATGCGAGATGCGGAACCGCGGCGGATGGGTAGATCGCGTCTCGGCAGGCCCCCAGCACCGGCGATGGAAATCGCGGCATCGAGAACGTGATGTCGGCCTTTCGCCGACGGCTCCTGCCGCGTGCCGTCCAGGTGCACCCCAGCCGGACCCGAGCCGACAAGTCTCGCGCATTCCGCGGGGTGCGTGAGATCATCCGCGCCGGGTCGCGGTTCTCCCCTCTCCGCGAGGAACGAGCGCGGAGGGGCCGGGGAGGGGCGGGTTGCTGCCGGCGCGATCCATCCTTCATCCGCACAGCTCTTCACCTCCTCCATCACGGGAAACTTTGCCTGTAGCTCCCCCGTGTCCGCATCTTGCCTGCGATCATCCACAACCGGGAGAACGATGCGATGAGCGACGAGCGGGTGGACGTGGTGGTGGTGGGCGCGGGCGTCGCGGGGCTGGCGGCCGCGCGCGACCTGGCCGGCGCGGGGCTGCGCGTGCGGGTGCTGGAGGCGCGGGGGCGCACGGGCGGGCGCGTCCACACGCTGCACGACGGCGCGCACCCGCTGCCCGTGGAACTGGGCGCCGAGTTCATCGACGTGCCCGGCGAGGTGTGGGAGATCTTTCGCGCGGCGGGCGGGGCGGCGTACCGCAGCGTCCGCGGCTTCTGGAGCGTAAAGGACGGACACGCCCGGCCGCTGGACTACCGCACGATGGAGCCGGTGATGGAGCGCCTGGATTCGCCGCCCCAGCCGGACGTCACCTTCGCCGCGTTCCTGGAGGCGCACGCGGCGGAGTTTGACGTGGACGTGCGCGCGCAGGCCGTGCGCTACGTGGAGGGCTTTCACGCCGCGCCCGTCGGCCGCGTGGGCGTGGCGTGGCTGGCGCAGGCGGAGGAGGGGACGGCGGGCGGCGGCGGCGACGTGCGGCATCAGCCGCTGGGCGGATACGACCGCGTGGCGGCGGCGCTGGGCGCGGAGCTGGACGCGCGCGGCATGCTGCGGCTGAATACCGTCGTCCATCGCATCGCGTGGAAGCGCGGAGACGTGGAGGTGCACGCGCGGTCGCGCACGGGGACCGACCTGCCCTCCATCCGCGCCCGCGCCGTGCTGGTGACCGTGCCGCTCGGCGTGCTGCAGGCGCCGCCGGACGCGCGCGGCGCCATCCGCTTCGAGCCGGAGCCGCGCGAGACGCTGGAGGCGGCGCGTGCGCTGGGCGTGGCGCACGTGGTAAAGGTCGTGTTCCGCTTCCGCGACTTCATCTGGGAGGGGCTGGAGGGGCTGGAGGAGGACGCGGAGGCCAAGTTCTTTCAGCCGGAGGGCGGGCGGTTCAACGTGTGGTGGACGCCGTCACCCATCCGCGCGCCCGTGCTGACGGCGTGGGCCGGCGGATCCGCGGCGGAGCGGATGGAGGCCGAGGGCATCGACGTGGTGGAGCAGGCGCTGGAGGAGCTGGCGGGCTGGCTGGGCACGTCGCGCGCGGCGGTGGAGGCGGAGCTGGAGGAGTGGCACCGGCACGACTGGGCGGCGGATCCGTTCGCCCGCGGCGCGTACACCTACGTCCCCGCCGGCGCGCTGGAGGCGCAGGCGACGCTGGGCCTCCCCGTGGAGGACACGCTGTTCGTCGCCGGCGAGGCCACGCGTACCGGCGGGATGAACAGCACGGTGGAAGGTGCCCTGGGCTCCGGTCGCCGCGCCGCGCGCGAGATCCTGGAGGCGCTGGGGGAGGGGTAGCGAGCGATCGCGGACGATCGTGGACGCCCAGACGGAGGGTGATTCACCGGGAGCGGCGATCCAGCCTGAGCGGGTAAACCCGCCGCTGGGACAGCGATAAGCCCCGTCTCGCGCCGACGCGCTCTGCGAACGAGGCTTCAACCGCCAACGCGGGCGGCCACCCGGCGGGAGGCCGCGCCCCGCGGCGGAACCGGGATCGCGCCGGTCGCCGATTCCGCATCGGTGTACACGCTCCGACCACTCTGGGGCAGTCCGCGCAGGCGGACTTCGCGACTTTCCAGCGGCGATTTCAATCGCTCGGCGAGAGGCGGACTTCGCTGCTCCACGCTTGAAACACTCGCGATCCCAATCCGCTGGTTCTGATCCGCCATCCATCCGATCCGCTCGATCTGCGTTCCACTGCCGCGCCGCTGATCCGATCCCCTACCTCTGCCCGATCTGCCGCTCCGCCCAATCCGCCCGATCTGCGTTCCACTGCCGCGCCGCTGATCCGATCCCCTAAATCTGCCCAATCTGCCGCTCCGCCCATCCGCCCGATCTGCCACCCACTGTCGTGCCGCTGATCCGATTCCCTAAATCTGCCCGATCTGCCGCTCCGCCAAATCGACCCAATCTGCCATCCACTGCCGCTCCGCTGATCCAATCCCCTGCATCTGCCTAATCTGCTGCTCCGCAAGCACGATCCTGCATTCGCCCGATCCGCCCCGCATCCGCCATTCGTTGATCGGGACCGGCGCCCGACGCATCAAGTTTGCACAGGGTGATACCGTCCGGGAACGGTGGATGCGAGAGGACTCCGCCCCCGGCGCGCAGGCGTCGGGGATGCCACGGATTCGGATCCGCACGACGACGGATGACGCAACCGGCGCCCGGTCACACAACGCCCGGACCCCGCCGCGCATCCCAGGTAGGCGGGCATTCGCGAAGGGACGGCACCGCGGGAACGGAGTGGAGCGATGATCAAGCAGGGAGTAAGGCGGATAGGCACGGCGCTGGCCGTAGGCGCGGGGATCGGATTCGGCGCGGCAGTGGGCGCGGGCGTGCGCGCGGCGCCGCCGCCCGCCTGGGCCCAGTCGCAGGAGGGCGAGGAGAGCAACGTGGTGCGCGTGGCCCGCCAGGTCACGCCGGCCGTCGTGAGCGTGTCCACGGGCCAGGGCTCCGGCTCCGGCGTCCTCATCCGCGCGGACGGCGTGATCCTCACCAACGCGCACGTGGTGGGCAACGCGCGGCAGGTGGAGATCGGCCTGGCCAACGGGCAAACGCTCGCGGGGCGGGTGCTGGGGCGCGACCCGTCCATCGACATCGCCATCGTGGACGTGGAGGGCAGCGGCCTGCCCGTGGCGTCGCTGGGCAACTCCGACGCGCTGGAGGTGGGGCAGACGACCATCGCCATCGGCAACCCGCTGGCGCTGGAGCGCACGGTCACGCGCGGCATCGTCTCGGCGCTCAACCGCACGGCGGCGGAGTTCAACCTGGACGAGCTCATCCAGACGGACGCCGCCATCAACCCCGGCAACTCCGGCGGGCCCCTGCTGGACTCGCGCGGCCGCGTGATCGGCATCAACACGGCCATCCTGCGCGAGGCCGGCGGCGTGGGCGCCGAGGGGCTGGGCTTTGCCGTGCCCATCAACCTGGCGTCGGACGTGGCGCAGCAGATCCTCACGACGGGGCGCGTGACGCGGGCCTTCATCGGCATCAGCTACCTGGACGTGACGGCGGAGCTGGCGCGCGAGTTCGGCCTGCCGGTGCAGGGCGGCATCATCCTGCGGGCGGTGGGGCAGGGCACCCCGGCGGCACAGGCGGGCCTGCGCCCCGGCGACATCGTCACGCGGATGGACGACACGCCCATCACCTCCGGCGGCGACCTGCGGCGCGCCATCCGCGAGCGCGACCCGGGCGAGACGGTCACCATCACCGGCGTGCGGCCGGACGGCCCCTTCACCGTGCGCCTGCGCCTGGCGGAGATGCAGGGCTGACGAGATGCGGGGCGGATGGTGGAACGCGGGTTGCGGCTGGGGTCCGTCCCCGTGAACAGCGACAGGAGGCGGATGATGCGGTACGACGAGGGATACGGGCGGTACGGCGGATGGGAGCAGCGGATGCCGGACGGCGGGCGCGGCTGGGACCGCGGCTATCCGGATCCGCGGCGCGGCGGCGAGCCGGCGGACCGCCCGTGGGTGGGCGGCTACCGCGAAGGATACCAAGGCGGCTCCGGCGGATACGCCCTGGGCACGTCGGGCCCGCTGTACGAGCGCTACGAGGCGTTCGACGATCGCGGGCAGAACCGCGAGCGCGGCTACCGCCGTCCCCGCGGGCAGGAGGGACGCGGCCGGATGGGCGGCCGCTACTTCGTCCGCGCGCGGGCCAGCGAGTACGGCGCGGACTTCGGCGGCGGGGACCGCTTTGCCTACGAGGACGCGGCGGGCGGCACGGACTTTGGCCCCGGCAACGCGCGCCCGGGCTTCGGTCAATTGGGCCACGTGAGCGGCGGCGGGCAGAACCGCGGCGGATACGGCGCGGACTTCGGCCGCCGGCCCGCGGCGCGGCGGGGCGGCTACGGCGGCGACTTCCGCGGCAGCCCGGGCGGCGGCTACGACCGCGGGATGCGCGGCGGCGGGACGGACTACGACCAGCCGTTCCGCAACGAGGGCCGGCCGGAGGACTACCATCCGCGCTACTCGCCGGTGGGCGGCACGTACGCGCCGCTGGGCGGGGCGTACTCGGCCTACCGCGCCGGCCAGGTGCCCCGTCCGCTGCAGGACACCTGGACCAGCGAGTGGACCCGCTGGTTCTGAAAGGCGGGAGGGCGGCCATCGCGCGCGGAGGGCGCCCGGGCAGGGACCGAAGTACTCCGCGTCCTCCGCGGCTCCGCGTGAGAAAGCCGTTGCCGTAAGGCTCCGCCGACAAGGGGAGCCGACCAGGGGCAGGGGAGTCCGCCGGCCGGACTCTCCCGCCCCTTTCTGTTCCCCCGAGATCGACGTCGATCCCCCCGCCGCGCGGGTGGGAACGGAATGTGCTTACCCGCTGCCCCAATGCGGCCCCACGCGGGCCCCAACCGGCAGCTCCGCGGCGCCGTCCTCCAGGGGACGGCGGCACTCAGGCCGTGCCCCGAATCGGCCGGCCCCGGACCGCCCCGACGCATCGCATCAAACCTTGAGCGATTCCATCCGTTCCGACCCGACCGGCGCCGTGCTCGCCGTGGCCGATCCCGTCGCCGTGCGCGCCAACAAGCTCGACCTGCTCGAGCGGCTGGCCGACGCCCTGGCGCACGAGATCAAGAACCCGCTGCACTCCATGGTCATCAACCTGGAGGTGCTCAAGCGGCGCCTGTCGCGCGCGCCCACCGAGGGCACCGACGTGCTTCGCTACGCCACCGTGCTGGGCGAGGAGCTGGACCGGGTGAACCGGCGCATCGAGCTGCTGCTGCGCCTGTCGCGCCCGGACCGCGGCGGCCCCGACGACACCACGCTCAACGAGCTGGTGGAAGAGGTGATGGAGCTGGTGAGCGTCGAGGCCCGGCACCGCGAGGCCCGCGTGGCGTACGAGCCCGGCGGCATCATGGCGCGGGTGCACGTGGGCCGCCAGCACGCGCGGCAAATCATCCTGAACCTGTTCCTGGATGTGCTGGACGGCCTGGGCGGCGGCGACACCCTGGCCGTGGACATCCGCGCCGAGGGCGGCCGCGCCGTGTTGACCGTTTCGGGGGGATCGTCGTCAGCTACGGGGGGCGAGCGGCTGTCCGTGGCCGCCGCCCTGGCCGAGGCCGTGGGCGGTCGCGTGGACGTGGAGGGGGGCTCCCGCACCCTCTCCCTGCCGGCGCAGCGGCCCGAGTGACCTACGTGCTGTGACGCCAATGGGTTGACTGGGGTTGTACAGACCCGGTATCTTTGCAGGTTAGCAAACGACGGATTCTCCCCGACACATTTGACGGGTCATGCCTGAAAAAATCCTGGTCGCCGACGACGAACGCCACATCGCGGACGGCCTGCAGATGCTGCTGGCCGATGAGGGCTACGAGGTGGACACCGCCACGGACGGCACCGCGGCGTGGAAGCTGGCGCAGCAGGGCGGGTACGGCGTGGTGCTGGCCGACCTGCGCATGCCCGAGGTGGACGGGCTGGAGCTGTTCTCGCGCATGCGCAAGGCGGGAATCCCCTCGGAGATGATCATCATCACCGGCGAGGGCTCCGTCGAGAGCGCCAAGGAGGCCATGCGCCAGGGCGCGTACGACTACCTGGAAAAGCCCCTCAAGATCGACCGCCTCAAGGAGCTCATCCCCAAGGCGCTGGAAAAGTTCCAGGTCAAGCAGGCCAACAAGCAGCTCGAGGAGCGCCTGGCCAACCTCACCCGCTTTGGCGACCTGATCGGCCAGAGCGAGGAGATGCGCTCCATCTACGGCACCATCGAGGCGGCGGCGCCCACGGCGGCCAGCATCCTCATCGTGGGCGAGAGCGGCACGGGCAAGGAGCTGGTGGCCCGCGCCATCCACGACAAGAGCAACCGCGCCAAGGGCCCGTTCGTGGCCATCAACTGCGCCGCGTTCCCCCGGGAGATCCTGGAGAACGAGCTCTTTGGCCATGAGAAGGGCGCCTTCACGGGCGCCATCAACGAGAAGCAGGGCTGCTTCGAGCTGGCCGACGGCGGCACGCTGTTCCTGGACGAGGTGGCCGAGATGGAGCCCGACATCCAGGTCAAGTTCCTGCGCGCGCTGGAGCAGCGCTCCTTTCGCCGCCTGGGCGGCAAAAAGGAGATCAGCGTGGACATCCGCGTGGTGTCGGCCACCAACAAGCACATCAGCAAGGCCATCGAGGACGGCAAGCTGCGCGAGGACCTGTACCACCGCCTGGCCGTCATCCCGCTGTACCTGCCGCCCCTGCGCGAGCGCCGCGGCGACGTGCGGCTGCTGGCCGAGTCGTTCCTGCGCCGCTTTGCCGAGGAGAACGGCAAGAAGACGCTCAAGAGCTTTTCGCCCGAGGCGCTGGAGTTCATCAACTCGTACCGCTGGCCGGGCAACGTCCGCGAGCTCAAGAACGCCATCGAGCGCGCGGCCATCTTTGCCCGCGGCGACGCCATCACGTTCCAGGACCTGCGGGCGCACGAGATCATCCTGTCGGAAGACCGCGAGGTGCGCATTCCCGTGGGCACGTCGCTGCAGCAGGCGGAGCGCACGCTGGTGCTCAAGACCTTCAGCTTCGCGGACGGCGACCATCACAAGGCGGCGTCCATGCTGGGGATCGAGGAGGACGAGTTCCGCAATCGGCTGAGCGTGCTGGTGGCCGGCGAGCCCGTCGCGGCCGCCTGACCTCCTGGCCGTTCTCACGCGGGGCAAAGCCGCGCATCGGGATCCCGGTGCGCGGCTTCGTTTCGTAGAACCCAACAGATTTCTCACGCAGAGCCGCAGAGGCGCAGAGTACTTCGTTCGCGCGATGAAGTACTC
>NZ_DASURI010000782.1:0-7673 GCF_036280135.1 Longimicrobium sp. | reverse complement strand
CGACGAGGCGCAGGAGATCATCGACTGCTTCTGGATCAAGGTGGGCGAGAAGGTGCAGCTCAACCGCCAGTTCGTGGAGGATCACCAGCCCTTTGGCAACCTGGCCATGGGCGGCGCGTCGGGCGCGTACCCGCAGGGCGCCGCCAACAACCAGTGGATCCAGCAGGTCACCGTCGGCGGCACGAAGCCGGACGGCAGCCCCGCGTACAACGACGTGACGACGTTCTGCCTGCGGGCGGCGCGGCGCCTGCCCCTGAACGCGCCCTGCCTGAGCCTGCGCCTGCGCGCCGACACCCCGCGCGAGGTGCTGCGCGAGGCCGCGCGGGCACTGCTGGCGGGCGGCGCGCACCCCATCCTGCTCAACGACGACAAGATCATCCCCGGCCTGCAGCGCAGCGGCGAGGCCATCGGCGCCGGCGCGGACGTGGAGGCCCGGGCGGAAGGGTGCTGGCGCAGCGAGGTGACGCTGGAAGCCGCCCGCGACTACGCCTGCGACGGGTGCTACGAGCCGCAGGTGGTGGGGCAGAACTGGTTCACGCTGGGCGGCATGGCCACGCTGCTCCCGCTGGAGTGCGCCCTGAACCAGGGGAAGACGTACGCCAGCGCCGGGCCCATGTGGTTCCGCGGCACGCGCACGTCGTTCTCGTCGCCCCCGCCCACCGAGATCGACTCGTTCGACACGCTCGTGGACCTGTTCCTGGAGCACCTGCGGCTGATGTACGCCAAGCAGGTGGACGGGCAGCTGGCCATCTTTGGCAACGCCAGCTCCGTGTGCCCGTCGCCCCTGCTGTCGTCGCTCATGGACGACTGCCTGGACAAGGGGCTGGACATCTACGAGGGCGGCACGCGCTACAACTTCATCGCGCCCTGCTTTACGGCGCTGGCCAACACCATCAACTCGCTGTGGGCCATCCGGTCCATGGTGTTCGACCGCACCACGGCCGTCACCTCCCTCCCCGAGCTGGTGGAGGCGCTGCTGTGCGACTGGGGCAGCAACATGGCGGAGCCGTTCGTGAGCACGCTGGCGGGCCCCGCCCGCATCGCGGCGCGGGCGGAGCGCTTCAAGGCCCTGCGGCAGGTGGCCCTCTCGCTGCCGCGCTACGGCCGCGGCAGTGCGGAGATCGACGCCTTCGGCAACGAGCTGGTGGCGCGCGTGGCGCAGACGGCCGTGGAGGTGTTCACCAACCCCGTGCCCGCCACGGCGCAGAAGATGGTGGACATCGCGAAGCGGTTGGGCACGCCGGAGCAGCCGTTCGGCGGGTTCCAGGTGCAGCCGGGCGTGGGCACGTTCGAGAACTACGTGGAGTTCGGCGCGCAGTTCGGCGCCTCGGCCGACGGGCGCCACCGGGGCGACCCCATGGCCTCGGACCTGAGCCCCACGCCCAGCCCGGCGGACCTGCCGCCGCAGCACCAGGAGGCTGCGTTCCTGGCCGCGCTGGAGGGCTTTACGGGCGGCGGCACGGACGCGCTGTGGGACGGCGCGCCCACGGACATGAACATCCGCGAGGACTTCCCGGTCGAGGCGCTGGAGCGGGTGCTGGCCTCGTTCGCGGCGGGCCAGGGCTCCAACATCCTCACCATCACCTGCGCCAACCCCGAGACGTTCGCGGCGGCGGCCACGGACCCGGAGCAGTACGACCTGCTGCGGGTGCGGATGGGCGGATGGTCGGAGTTCTTCGTGGCGATGTTCCCGGAGCACCAGGCGCAGCACCAGCGGCGCCCGCTCAGCACGCCCGACAAGGCGCCGGTGGCCGTGCGTCTCGGCGAGATCCCCATCGTGGGCGACCGCGCTCCCACCCCCGCCTGATCCACGCGGGCTGACGCGCACGAAAACGACGCCGGCAGGGTGATTCGCTCACCCTGCCGGCTTTGTCTTTCCCCCTTCGCGACGAATCCGCGTCCTGTCGGACCGCCGTCGTCTCGGATGCGCGTCGCATTTGGCGTGGGGCGCGGCCGAGGACCCCCCAATCACCGCGACAAAGCGTCATCCTGAGGAGCCGCCGCGCGAGCTTTGCCCGTACATGATCCATGGCGGCGACGAAGGATCTTGCCCGCAAAGCGCCAAGCCAATTCGGAGCGCGGGATCGGCCTGTCGCGTCGCACACAAGATCCTTCGGTCGCGCCAAAGTCCTGCGCGCGTTCATTTTACGCGCGGCGCTCCCTCAGGATGACGCATCTCTGGGCTCCACTGAAAGGCAGGTTCAGCAACACTCTCTCGGGATGACGCATCGCGCGGCATCATCCCCGGTCCCAACGCCTATCGCGCATCCGCCGCGGGTGGCGAGCCGGACAGCGCCTGCTCGGCCGCACGGGCGTAGCGGCGGACAATGTCGCCGGCCGGCTCCGTGGCGCGGATGCCCGCCACGCTTTTGCCCGCCTGCCAGTAGTCCGCGCTGGTGGCGCCCGCGCTCTCCTTCTTGAGCGAGCGCTTGAGCTGCACGAGCGAGCGGATGGCGTAGATGGACCGCATCCAGTGCTTGGTCCGTCTTCCGCGCAGCATCCACCGCGCGAGGGGCCCCGCCCGCGTGCCCATCCGCCGCACGTGCGGGGTGTTGAGCACCGCGACCGGCACGCCGGTGATGCGCTCCGTCAGCACCACGTCGTCCTCGCCGGCGTCGATCAGCGCCTGCTTGTACGCGCCCGACGCGCTGCACTCGTCCGTGGCGATAAAGCGCGTTCCCAGCTGCACGCCCGCGTATCCCATCCGCAGCGCGTCCACGAAGCCCTGCTCGTCGCCCACGCCGCCGGCCAGCAGCAGCGGCACGCCCAGGTCCCGCAGGTCGTCCAGCAGGCGCTGCGCCGACAGGCTGCCCGCGTGACCGCCCGCGCGGTCGTTCACGGCGATGATCCCGTCCACGCCGCCCTCCAGCGCCTTCATCGCCCACTTTCGCGAGACCACGTCGTGGTACACCTGCCCGCCGGCCGCGTGGACGGTATCCGCCAGCCAGCGCGGGTTGCCCAGCGACGACACGAAAAAGCGCACGCCCTCCTCCAGCGACGTGTCCACGTACCGGCGCATGCGGCCCAGGTACACCTTGGAGCTGCTTTCGAGGATGACGTTCATCCCCACCGGCTTCGCGGTGAGTCGGCGGATGTAGCGCAGCCCCTCGCGGAACTCGTGGCCGTGCACGTACGTGAGCGAGATGGGCTGGATGATCCCCATCCCGCCCGCCTCGGACACGGCGGCCACCAGCTCCGGGTTGCTGCACGGGTACATGGCGCCGCAGATGAGCGGAACCTCCACGCCGGCGGCGCGAGTGAAGGCAGTTTCGACAGCCATGCGGCTCAGGATCGGATGCGGGGAATCAATGAAGACGGGACGACCGGATAAGTATCGCGCATCTCGCGGCGAAGCAATCGAGCGGCACCTCGGGATTACACTCCAGCGAGATCACGCGCTCACCAGCGAGAAGCGTCATCTTGCGAAGGTGTTGCCTAACCTGCCTTCCCATGGAGCCGAACCAGCGTCATCCTGAGGGAGCGCCGCGCGTAACGTGAGCGCGCGCAGAACTTTGGCGCGACCTAAGGATCTTGTGTGCGAGACTCGGGGCCGACTCCGGTGCACGGAACCACCATCCGGCACGGGCGTCTTTTTCCTGATCGCGATCGGGAAGATGATGCGCACCGGCGGATTCCGCGTCCGCTAGCCGACACCATGCCTCTTCGAAAAAACGCGGATCCCGTCCCCTCGCCGAAAGCAGCCCCTCTACCAAGGGACGCCGTCCTCCTGCTGATTCCTCCGGTCCGCGACCGGCCGTCGCACGGCAGAAACCCTGCACCTCCAACCTCCCCCAGCAGTTTTGGGGGTGGTGCGAGCCCAAGCGAGCGGAGGGAGCGCCCGCGCGGGCCCGACTCCCGTGCACGGAGTCGCCCTCTCGTTTCGCACACAAGATCCTTCGTCGCGCGCAAAGTCTGGTGCGAAATCGGGTTCCGCGCGTGCGCTGCTCAGGATGACGTCCGGCATTACGCGGACGATCCGTCTGCGATTCTGGCCGATTCATGCGCCCCTCTCCTCAATACCGCAGCGGCTCGCCCGCCACGCGTGCGAGGATGCGGCCGCCCGTCGCAGGGACAGCGTCGATGCGCAGGCGGCCACCCGCGACGGTGCCGCGCCATCCATCGTCCAGCAGGTCCAGGAACGCGGTACCATCCGACGACGGCACGCTCACCTCCAGCGCGTCGGGCGACGATGCCGCGTTCACGGCGACAATAACGCGCTCGCCGTCCAGCTCCCGCGCGAACGCCAGCTGCTCGCTCGCCACGTGCAGCTGTCGGTATCTGCCGCGGCGCAGCGCCGGCACCTCGTGGCGGATGCGCGTCAGCCGCGCGATCAGCTCCGCCAGCGCGGGGTGCGGCGCATCCTGCTCCGCCTGCGGCAGACGCAGGGCGGGACGCAGCGGCCAGTCGCTCCCCTGCCCCTTGGTCCCCGCGATCCCCCACTCGCTGCCGTAGTAGACGGACGGCACGCCCGGCATGGTGAACAGCAGCACGTGCAGCGGCACCAGGTGAGTCGGCTCCCGCAGCGTGCTGGCGATGCGGTTCACGTCGTGGTTGTCCACGAACGCGTACATCGGCAGATCGCGGTAGATGCCGCCCTCGCCGAACTGCCGGTTGAGCGTGTACGCGATCTCGTGGTAGTTGCGGTCGTTGTGGCTGGAGTACAGCCCCTTGTACGCCTCGTAGTTGGTCGCCGAATCCAGCATCTCCGGCCCGGCGAGCCGCCGGTAGTCGCCGTGGATGGCCTCCCCCAGCAGCCAGAAATCCGGTTTCAGCGTCCGGGAGAACGCCGCCAGGGCGCGCAGGAAGCCGGGATCGATGTCCTCCGCCACGTCCAGCCGCAGCCCATCGATGCCGAACGTGCGCGTCCACGCCTCCACCGCGCCGAACAGGTGCGCGCGCACGACCGGGTTGTGCAGGTTGAGCTTCACCAGGTCGTAGTGCCCGCGCCATCCCTCGTACGCGAACGGGTCGCCGTGCGGGCTGCGCCGCCCGAAATCCACGCCCGTGAACCAGTCGCGGTACGCCGAGCTCTCGCCCTTCGCCTGGAGGTCGCGAAACGCCCAGAAGTCCCGCCCCACGTGGTGAAAGACGCCGTCCAGGATCACCCGGATGCCCGCCGCGTGCATCGCCTCCACGACGCCCGCCAGCGTGGACGTCTCGCCCAGGCGCCGGTCCACGAGGCCGTAATCCGCCGTGTCGTAGCCGTGCTCCGTCGACTCGAACAGCGGACCCAGGTAGACCGCGTTGATCCCCAGCCGCCGCAGGTGCGGAATCCAGTCGTGCAGCTGGGCCAGGCGCGGCTCCGGCGGCGACTGGAAGTCGTTGCGATGCGGCGCGCCGCACAGGCCCAGCGGGTAGATGTGGTAGAAAACGGCGTCCGCCGCCCAGTTCGTCATCTCGGCAGGTCACTCGGTTGATGTGCGACGGCGCCGCGGATGACCGGCATCCGCACCGTCGGGCTCGCGGCCCATGCAATGCGCGCACCTTCCCCCGGCAACGCGACGCCGGCTCCTTGCGCACCCGCGCCATCCCTGGTCTACTCCCCGGGCGCGGACGCGGGAGTCGGCGCGCCACGAGACACGGGATGCATCGATGATGGAGCTGTCGCTGGATGAAGTGAATCGGCTGGTGGACGCCGCGAACACGGCGCGCTGGCAGGAGGGCGGATCCGCATCGGCCGAGGCGGTGGACGCGGAGCGGCGGCTGGAGGCGCGGTTCGGCACGAGCCGGACGCTTGCCGTCTACGGCACCCTCGCGCCCGGCGAGCCCAACCACCACGTCGTGGCGCCGCTGGGCGGCGACTGGACGGACGGCGTGATCGAGGGCAACCTGGTCCCCGTGGGATGGGGCGCGACGCTGGGCTACCCGGCCTTTCGCCCGCGCATCGGCGGGGCGGACGTGGCCGTAAAGGTGCTGCGCGCGCCGGCGCTGCCCGCCGCCTGGCCGGAGCTGGACCGCTTCGAGGGGCCGGGCTACCGGCGCATCCTCGTCCCCGTCCTCACGTCCGATGCAAAGGGCGAGCGCCGGCTGCACGCCGTCGCCAACCTCTATGCCGCCGCCGAGGCCCTCCCGGGCGACGCGGGCTGATTCGCCGCATCCGCCCGTCTGCGGGACTCCCACCCGCGGCCGGATGCGTATAGCTTTGGCGCTCCTCCGCGCCCGGCATCCGCCGGCACCGCGCGGACGGCGCCCCGTCGGCCTCTCCGCGTCCGCGTCGTCCTCCCCCTCGCCCGCGCCTCGCCTGATGAAGGACCTGACCACCGGCCCCGTTTCGCGCCATCTGCTGGCCACCACCGGCTTCATGCTGGTGATGATGGTCTTTCAGACGCTGTACTTCCTGATCGACCTGTACTGGGTGGGGCGGCTGGGCACCTCGGCCGTGGCGGGCGTGTCCGTCGCCGGGCAGCTGTCGTTCGTCGTGCTCGCGCTGAGCCAGATGCTGGGCGTGGGCGCCACGACGCTCGTCTCGCACGCTGCCGGCCGCCGCGACGCCACGGAGGCGGGGCACGTCTTCAACCAGGCCATCGGGCTCTCGCTGGTGACGGGGGCCGTCATGCTCGTCGTGGGGCTGGCAGGGCTGGACGCGTACACCCGCGCCATGTCGGCCGACGCGGCCACGGCGGCGGCGGCGCGCGCCTACCTGGGCTGGTTCCTGCCCGCCATGGCGCTGCAGTTTCCGCTGGGCGTGATGAGCGCGGCGCTGCGCGGCACGGGCCAGTTCCGCGCGCCCATGGTGGTGTCGACGGTGAGCATCGTGATGAACATGGCGCTGGCCCCGTTCCTCATCTTTGGATGGGGGACCGGCCGGCCGATGGGCGTGGCGGGCGCGGCCATCTCGTCGCTCGTCTCCATCGTCGTGGCGACGGCGTGGCTGGCGACCCACTTCGTGGGCGAGCGCGCGTGGATCCGCTTTTCCGCCGCGGAGGCCCGGCCGCGCATGCCCACGTGGCGCCGGCTGCTGGGCATCGGCCTGCCGTCCGGGTTCGAGTTCGCCATGATGGCACTGTACCAGGCCGTGGTCTACACGCTGGCCCGTCCGTTCGGCGCGGCGGAGCAGGCGGGCTTCGGCATCGGAATGCGGGTGATCCAGGCCACGTTCATGCCCGTGGTGGCGCTGGGGTTCGCCGTGGCGCCCGTGGCGGGGCAGAACGTGGGCGCGGGGCTCCCGGAGCGCGTGCGCGCCGTGTTCCGCGACGCGGCGCTCATGGCCACGGGCGTGATGCTGGTGCTCACCATCGCCGTCAACCTGTGGTCGCGGCAGATGGTGCAGGCGTTCTCGGCCGATCCCGCCGTGGTGCGGGCCGGCACGGTGTACCTGGAGATCATCGCGTGGAACTTCGTGGCGTCGGGGATGGTGTTCGTGGCATCCAGCCTGTTCCAGGCGCTGGGCAACACCATCCCGTCGCTCGTGTCGTCGGCGACGCGCATGGCGATGGTGATCATCCCGGCGCTGCTCCTGGCCCGCCTTCCCGGCTTTCACATGACGTGGATCTGGATCCTGTCCGCCGCCACGGTGTGGGTGCAGCTGGGGCTGAGCCTGGCGCTGCTTCGCCGCGAGTTCGCGCGCCGCTTCGGCCCCGGTTCCCCCGCCGTGCCGCTCGCGGCGGCGGGGGCGTAACTGCATTCTCACGCAGAGCCGCAGAGGACGCGGAGTACTTCATCGCGCGACGAAG
>NZ_DASURI010000781.1:0-3351 GCF_036280135.1 Longimicrobium sp. | reverse complement strand
GAACAGCCGTGTCGTGGGCCGCGCCAGGTCGAAGTCGATCAGCCCGTACGGGACGCCGTCCCGGAACACCACGTTGTCCGGTGTCACGTCGCAGTGCCCGATCAGCTCCGGGGGGTCGTCCACGTTGGTGGTGAACGCCGTGTCCCAGGGCGCGTCGGGCGGCGCCTCGTACGTGCTCACCGCGTCGTGGAACCGCCGCAGCAACCGCGCGACCCCGCCCAGCGCCTCCTCGGTGGCCGCGTACGGCCGTATCGGCCGCCCCGGGGTCTCCCCCGGCATCCACGTGAGCACCTCCCGGCCCTGCTCGTCGATGCCGAGAAACCGCGGCGCCCCGTCGAACCCCACCCGCTCCAGATGCCCCAGCAGCCCGTGCACCGCCGGGCTGTGCGCCCGCAGCGGCCGTCTCACCGTGTCCCCCACCCGGACGACGCCCTCCGTGACGTCCCCGCCCGCCAGGACGACCTCCTGCCCCTGCTCCACAGCCACGATCAACAAAGATAGGCCCCGCCCGGCACTTCCCCACCCCGGATCTCCATGGCCTGAAGCCACAGGTCCCCCCTACACTGTGGGACGGCATCCGGCCCCCAGCCGGATCCAGCACTCGACCGAGGGCTCCGGCGGACCACCCCGTCCGTCTCGCCCCCGGCCGAGCGAGACACGAGAGCGCCCGTAGCTCAGCTGGACAGAGCACCGGACTTCTAATCCGACGGTCGCAGGTTCGAATCCTGCCGGGCGCGCTTCTCCTCCCCGCGAAAACACCCTGTGACCAGGGAAACGCGCTCTCTCCGATGATCGCCCGTAGGCCACCGTCAGCAGCCCCGTAACAGCGTTCACGGAATATACGCGGAATGATCTTGGCCACATCCGCGCAGGTCAGCGCCGAGAAACAGACACGCCCCGGGTGAAGTCCTCCCATCCCAACCCGCCGTACCGCCAAAGCCCGCTCCCGAGCACTGATCGTCTGCGACGTCGTCCACGGCCCGTACACCCGGATCACCGCACGGAAGTACAGCGCCTCCACCTCCGGATCACCCACGGCAGCAGAGCCCGCCCCGTCCGGCACCGCATCCGAGCCGACGAAACCTGGCCCGTTCACCGGGCCGCCCCGTTCCCGGCCAGCGCAGCGGCCACCCGGTCGGCCACCGTCACCGGATCGTCCACCGGTCCGATCGTCCGCCCAGTGTCGGCCCAGGTGAACGACCATGCCCCGTCCAGGTGGTCACAGCCGACCTCCACCGGCCGGTGCGCCGCCCCCATCGCGACCACGTTCAGCATCGGCACGCCGCCGCGCGCCACGATTCCGCACGCCAGCTCCCGCCGCCCGCACAGCACCGCATCCAGCGCCGCCAGATGCAATCGGCGAGGCCCGAACGCCACCCGCACGTTCGCCGCCTCAAACCGCGCCCGATCAAAACCCATCGCCCACTCCCATCGCTCGAAGCGGGACCGGCGACGCGGCGGCATGGCCTCCCCTCCAGACGGCCAACCGAAGGGATTGAAATGCCGCGCCGGCCATCCACCACGCTGCCGGCTGACGTACTTGGCGACCTCGGCCGCCGCGCCCGTCACGTCGGTGGTGGGGTGCTTGCTGTCCCCCCGTCGCCAGGTGAAGGTTCGCCCGGAAGCGCTCACGAACACCCACACGCACACGCCCGGAATGGCCGTCCCGATCGACAGGCCCGGCAACTCTTCGCTGATCTGCGCCCCGATGCCCAGCCGCGTGAGCGCGTCGCGCAGCGCGCCCAGGAGCCGCAACTCCTGCTCTTTGCCGATCTCGTCGCTTGCCATGGCCACAGCATCCGGCCAGGTCATGTCGCGTCTCGATGCTGCGAAGCCGTCGTCTTGGACGGCTGAGTTCCGCGACTGTCTCATGTTTGTCTCGCGTCGCGTCACGCCCCCGGTTAGCCTGACCTTGACAGCGAGAAAGGACGGTCCGGTGGCCCCCACGCCGATCCTGCTTCAAGTCCTCCTGCAAGAGCGGCAATTGCTCCGCTATGGCATGTTCTGCGCTGAATACGACAAAGCCGCGCGCAAGGTCGACCCCTGCCTAGTGGGTGCCCCGCCGAGCCGCGCCCAGTTCCACCGGTGGGTCAATGGGAGACTCCGGCGACCGCCCAACACCGACTACTGCCGCGTCCTGGACGTCATGTTCCCGGACTGGACCGTCGAACAGCTCTTTGCCCCAGGCCCGCGGAGTGGACGCGCCGACATTCATCATCGAGCGCCAGCCATCCGGCGCGGGCCTGTATGCCACGTTCGATCAGATCTTCACGTCCCTCTGGGAACGGAGCACACCCGTATGACCACCGCGCCCGCATCGCTGCTGCCCATCGCCCTCGAAGCGGTCGCCATAGCCAGCAATCTCATGCGCACCCGAGTCCCGGGCCTGCTCACCGCCAAGGGCGACCGCGACATGGCCTCCGAAGTCGACTACGCCATCGAACGCGCCATCCGCGACCACCTACGCACCAAAACCCCCGGCATCTGGAGCAGGTTCACGGCATCGCTCCGCACTACCTGACCGGCTGGTACCCGCCCGTCAACACCTGGGAGACCCTGCTACGGCGCCACGAGAACACCCACGACCGTGACGGATGGGACACCCACTCCCACGCCGGCCTCCCAGACGTCAGCTGGTGAATCCCGCGGCCACTTGGGCGAGCGTGGTTCTGGGGCTTCGCAGCCCCCATGCCTCCGTGAACCGGAGCACTCGTCCGCGCGGATCTGTCTGTCCCACCGTCGCGTCGTCCGCGCGGACGAGCACTCCGGACCGCCCGCTGTGCTTGCCGACCAGATGCAGGCCGTTGACTGTCACCGGTGATCAGTACTCTGCCTGTGCTGGAGACCGGTCTGAGCACCCACGAGGGTCCGCGGCTCAGGGAGGGTGGGTATGGACCCGTTCCCGGATACGTCCCGGAACGGGGAGAATCCCATGACACCACCCTCCCTCCAGCCGCCCTGTCCCGAAGAGCAGCCCCGCACGGGACAGGCCAAGATCCGGAACATATACGGAATGATCATGGACGGGCGGGCTCCCGGTGAGTGCGCACGAGCAGGTCACGCCGTGTTCGGCCGGGCCGGTGGCCAGTCCACTTCTCATCCGACGGGTCGCAGGTTCGAATCCTGCCGGGTGCGCTTCCTTTTCCGCGAAGACTCCTTTGAGCAGGGGAAACGTGCTTTGTTCGGGGAGCGTTCGCATTCGGCCGGAGTGAGGCGGCGGCTTGGCGTGGGGCGTGTGGTCCAGCGCATGCCTGGCGGTATCGCCCGGCCTAGACTGCGCGCATGAATCTCACCGATGCGACTCGCATGATCCTGGCGGAGTCCGCGGCCCTGCCGGACCTGATGAGGGTC
>NZ_DASURI010000780.1:0-6269 GCF_036280135.1 Longimicrobium sp. | reverse complement strand
CCATCACCCGCATGCCCCCGTGCAGGGCCACGATCACCTCGGGCACGGTAGACATGCCCACCACGTCCGCGCCCATCGTCCGCAGCATGCGGTACTCGGCGCGGGTCTCCAGGTTCGGCCCCGCCACGGCCACGTACACGCCGCGCCGCAGGGTGATCTGCTTCTCCAGCGCGACCTCGACCGCGAGCGACTGAAGGGCGGGGTCGTACGGCGCGGACATGTCCGGAAAGCGCGCGCCCAGCGCGTCCACGTTGGGGCCGATGAGCGGGTTGTCGCCCAGCAGGTTGATGTGGTCCGTCAGCAGCACCAGGTCGCCCGGGCCCCAGAACGGGTTCATCCCCCCGCACGCGTTGGAGACGATGAGCGTGTCGGCCCCCAGCGCCCGCATGACGCGGACGGGAAAGGTGGCCTGCTGCAGCGTGTAGCCCTCGTAGCGGTGAAAGCGGCCCTGCATGGCGACCACCGGCTTGCCGCCCAGCGTGCCGAAGAGCAGCCGCCCCGTGTGCGACTCCACGGTGGAGAGGGGAAAGCCCGCGATCTCCTCGTAGGGGATGGACGTCTCCACCTGGATGCGCTGCGCCAGCCCGCCCAGCCCCGTGCCCAGGATGATCCCGATGCGCGGCTGCGCGGACGTGCGGCCGCGGATGGCCTGCACGGCCGCGTCGATCTGCTGCGTAAGGTCCGTCGCCATCAGCCCCCCTGCCCCTCCGATAGGGTTGTGCTCTCGTCCGCGTCGCCGCGGCCGATGGCCGCCGTGCGGTCTTCCTCGGCCTCGATCTCGGCCAGCTGGCGCTCCACGAGCGTGCGGAACAGGCGAAGGAAGCGCACGCGCTGCCCCTGCAGGCGGCGCAGGGCCTCCGCGGCGGCCGTGGCCTGCCGGCGCGCCTCGCCCACGATGCGGTCCGCCTCGGCGCGGGCCTCGCGCAGCACCAGGTCCGCCTCGCGCGCCGCCTGCTCGCGCACGTCCTCGCGCAGCTGCTGCGCGCTCACCAGCGCCTCGTTCATGGCGCGCTCGCGCTCGCGGTACGCGGCGATGGCGTCCGTCATGGAGTCCACGCGGGCGGCCAGCGCGTTCTGCTCGCGCACCAGCTCCTCCATCCGCCCGGCGACAGTCTCCAGGAAGTCGTCCACGGCCGCGGCGTCGTAGCCGCGCACCACCTTGCGAAAGTCGCCGCGCTTCTTTCGTACGTCCAGCGGCGTGAGGTCGATCATGGCCCGCGCTCTCCAAACAGGGTGGAGCCCACGCGGACGAGGGTGCTTCCCTCCTCCACCGCGGCCTCGAAGTCGTTGCTCATGCCCATCGAAAGCTCGTGCCCAAGGCCCGGCACCTGCCGCGCGGCCTCCTCGCGCAGGCGGCGGGCGGCCGCGAAGGTGCGGCGGATGACGCCCGCGTCGTCCGTGAACGGCGCCATGGTCATCACCCCGTCCAGCCGCAGCCCCGGCAGCGCCGCCATCCGGCCGATCGCATCCAGCGCCTCGTCCGCCGCCAGGCCGAACTTGCTCTCCTCGCCCGACGTGTTCACCTGCACCAAGGCCCGGATGGTGACGCCGGCCTTGACCGCCTCGGCCGACAGGGCCTCCGCCAGCCGGACGCTGTCCAGCGAGTGGACGAGGTCGGCGAGGGCCACGGCGCGCGCGGCCTTGTTGCGCTGCAGGTGGCCGATGAGGTGCCAGCGCACGGCCCCGCGGCCGATCTCGCCCACCTTGTCGTCCATCTCCTGCACGCGGTTCTCGCCCACGTCGGCCACGCCGGCCTCCAGGGCCAGCCGGACGATCTCCGGGGGATGCGTCTTGGTCACGGCGACGAGGACCACGTCGTCCGCGCGTCCGGCGCGGTGGCGCGCGGCCTGGATCCGTTCCCGCACCTCGTCCACGCGGGACCTTAGCTCTTGCACGTTCATAGACAGGGCAACGTACAGGCCGCCCCGGACGCCAGCCAGCGGGGGGACGGCCGCGCGGGGCGGATGGGCGCCGCGCGACGGCCCTCCTTCCCCTTGACGCCGAAATCCGGGACCATTCCGGGGCGCGGGTGGCTCAGCCGGGGCCCACACGCCTCACCATCCGGTCCGGCGGAAGCGGCTCAAATGACTGTACCACAAGGGTTTAACGAACATGGGAGCGTGGCCCGGGCGTTGCAATGGAGACATTTTGCGTCCACCTCCAGTCCGGCGCTCCCTCCACGCGAAAAGACATCCACATGCACATGGGCACCCCGCTCCGCGCCGCCCGGCGCGGCCCGTTCCGCGCTCGCGCGTCCGCCGGCGCGCTTGCGCTGCTCCTGGCCGCGGCCTGCACGGACCACATCCCCACCGAGGCCGGGAGCCCGGCGCCGGCCGGCACCGGCCCCGCGGCCGCCCTGGCCTGCCGCGCGGACCTGCGCGCGGGGACCCTGGAGTGCGCGCCGCCCCCGCCTGGCGCGCCCGGCCCGGCGGCCATCCTGGGCGGGCAGGGGCTCAACGTGCGCCTGCGCAGCAGCGGCCTGGCGTACGACGGGGCCACCCTGCGCATCGACGTGACGGTGGAGAACCTCACGGGCCAGGCGCTGGGCACCACGGACGGCCTGACGCCCACGGCGGAAGGGGTGCGGGTGTTCTTCGCGAACGGCCCCACCTCCGCCACGGGTCCCGTCGCGGTGGCCAATCCCGCGGGCGAGGCGTTCTTCACGGCGTCGGCGCAGCCGTACTTCCAGTACGACGGCCTGCTGGCGCCCGGCGACACGACGGCGCCCGCGGAGTGGCGCTTTGCCGTGGAGCCGGAGGTGCAGTCGTTCCAGTTCACCGTGCTCGTTTCCGCGGCCGTGCCGCGCGAAGGAGGCTGGCTGCGGATGTCGCCCGTGCTTCCCAGCCTGGCCACGGGGGATTCCCTGCCCCTGGCGGTGGAGCGGCTGGACGTGGCCGGACGGCCCGCCCCCGCCGGTGCCCTCGCCTGGTCCAGCGCCGACTCCACCATTGCCCGCGTGTCGGCGAACGGCACCGTGACGGGCCTGGCGCCGGGCGCCACGCGCGTGTTCGCCACGGACGGCAGGCGCACGTCCAGCGTAAAGGTGCTCGTGCGCGGCACGAACGGCGACATGGTGGCGCCCACGGTGCACGGCGTGACCGTGTCGCCCGCGCGCGTGACGGCCAACGGGCTGGACTCGGTGCACGTCACCGTTCGGCTCACGGACGGCGGCACGGGCACGCGCTTCGTCTTCGCGCGTCTCAGCAGCCCGTCGGGCACGCAGATGGTCCAGTGCGACACCTACGCGCCATCCGCCGGCGACGCCGCGGACGGCACCTTCACCTGCGGAGGGCTCATTCCCGCGCACGCGGAGGGCGGCGCCTGGCGCGTGACCTTCCTGTGGACGGAGGACCACGCGGAGAACGAGCGGGCCGAGGACTGGAGCGAGTTGCAGGCGGCCGGCGTCCTGGCGCAGGTACACGTGGACAGCGACACGCCCGACACCGAGGCGCCCGACATCACGGACGTGGCGTTCTCGCCGGACAGCATTGCCGCCAACGGGCTGGACTCCACGACGGTGTCGCTGCGGGTGGCCGACGCGGGCGCGGGGGTGGCCGGCACCGAGGCGTGGTTCCGCAGCCCGGCGGGCAACCACGTGCAGTATTGCCAGGCCACCACGCCGTCCGCGGGAACGGCGGCGGCGGGCACCTTCTCGTGCCGCCTGGCCGTTCCCTCCGGCGGGCAGCCGGGCAGCTGGACGCTGGAGGTGGTGCGGGCGCGCGACGGCGTGGGCAACACGCGCGAGATGTACACGGCGGCGCTCGACTCCGCCGGCCATCCCACGGTTCTCCGGGTGTCGGGCCCCCCGGCGGACACCGACCAGCCGTTGCTCACGGGCTTCTCGTTCTCGCCGGACACGGTCGCCGCGAACGGCGCGGACTCCGTCACGGTGACGATGGAGGTGACCGACGCGGGCTCCGGCGCGCTGCGGGCGCAGACCACCTTCGCGAGCCCGTCGGGACAGACGGCGACGTGCATGCGCTACAACCCCGTGGCACCCGCGCCCGGAACCCAGGCCATCACCTGCCGGCTGGCCGTCACGTCCGGCGGCGAAACGGGCCAGTGGCGCGTGCAGTTCATCTTCCTGGACGACGCGGCGGGCAACGGCAACGTCTATGAGCCGGAGGACCTGGAAGCCATGGGATTTCCCGCGCTCCTGACGGTCACCCCCTGACGAGCGGCACGCGTCCCGCCGCGGGTCCCCGATGACGGCTGACGAATGGCCCGCCCCCGTGCACCGGGGGCGGGCCATTCGACGTTCCGCGCGGAGCCGACCCGCCTTCGACGACGGTCCGACCGTCCGCTTCGGGACAGATTTGCGCCAGATGCGACGCACGCGCCCCAGCCAGGCATCCGCGTCCGATCGCCATCTCCATGCACGGAAACGAGTTGCAATCAGGGGCACACCGGACCGGCCATTGCGATGTGCCCCTCCTCGTCGGATCCCCACCCTCCGGCCGACGCTCCCGCCGGCATTCATCCCCCACTTCCATGGCGAGGCAATCGGAATGCACACACGTACGCCGCGCGCCCTCGTGGCCGCCGCCGCGCTCGCGCTTCTCACGGGCGCCTGCACCGACACACCCACCGCCGGGTCCGCCGCCGCCGGCGGAATGCCGTCGCTGTCCTCGTCTTCCGGGCCGGCGCTGGTCTCCAACGCCGTGCGCTACCGCGACGCGGGCGGGCGGCCCGCCACGGGGCGCTCCGGCAACGCCGTCGTGGACGCCCTGGCCGTGCTGGACCCGGCCGGCAACACGACGCTGCTGCTTTCCGCCCGCCACGCGACGGACCCGTCCATCACGGGCTCCATCGACCGCGTGCAGGTCAAGGCCTCGTCGCCCGACGGCAAGTACCGATTCACCCGCGTCCTGCCCGTGGTCGCGGGCGAGGTGCGGCTGCAGGGGATGGCGCGCGGAGACGAGATCCAGCTGCAGACCAACGTACAGGGCGTGGATGCCAGCCGCACGGACGTGGTGACGGTGACGGGACGCGTTCGGCGGCTGCCGGACCTGCGGGTGGACCTCTCCACACCCGCGCAGGTGGAGGCGGGCACGCCCGTCAACGTCCTGGCCGTCGTCTCGGAGCACAATGGTGACCTGGGCACCCGCGCCTCGTGCGAGCTGTGGGCGGACGGGCAGCGGGTGGACGTCGCGCACAACGTCTGGGTGGACGCGGGCGACGCCGTCACCTGCGCCTTCACCTACACCTTCCCGGCGGCCGGCGCGTACGCGCTGGAGGCGCGCGCCGTCCCCACGGGCCTCGCGGACTGGAACCCCGCGGACAACCGCGACACGGCCATCGTCGTGGTGAACGGCGCCAGCGCGCAGTTCTACACCACCGCGTACTTCGACCAGCAGACCATCGTGGACAGCAGCGCGGCGTTCGACACGTGGCGCGACGGCGCGTCGGGCATGGCGTTCGAGTATCGCTCCAGCTACGCGCAGACGGTCGCCAACCAGTCCGCGCAGATGTACGGCTACATGCCGGCCGCCATTGCGGCGCCGGCCGTGCTCCGCGTGTCGATGTCCACGGGCGGGGCGGGCGTGCACGCGGCGGAGTGGGTGTACCCGGCGGACGCGCCGTGCGTGGACCAGGTGGACGGCCGGGCCCTCTTCTCCCTGTGCTCCAGCGGAGGATTCACCTCGTTCAGCTACCTGTGGGTGGCGGGCTCCGTCACCTACCACAGCCAGGGCTTCAACCGGCTGTGGGACGACGTCACGGGCGCGGACTACTACGTGTACCACTGGAACGACACGTCCGCGCCGGGCGAGCCCATCGTGCCCGCGGGCGAAGACTGGACGCTGGACGTGCGGGTGGTCACGGCCGGCGGCGAGCACGTGGGCACGCAGGCGATCCGCCTCACCCGCTCCGTGCCGTGGCAGTCCGTGTTCCCGTACAGCTGCGCGCAGTTGGACCAGCCGGAATGGTCCTACACCCGCACCTACTGCAGCGGCAGCTCGTCGCGTACGGAGGTCGTCTCCGGCTTCGCCGCGGGATGAGGCAGATGGAGGGATGACAAAAAGGAGCCCGCCGTGCTGGACGGCGGGCTCCATTCTTTTCGGCCGATGTCCCCTCAGGGATGTTGCAAAACCTCCCTTGCAATGGAACCCAAGGAGCGTCATCCTGAGGGAGCGCCGCGCGTAACGTGAACGCGTCCAGGACCTTGGCGCGACCGAAGGATCTTGTGTGCGAAGCGTGAGGCCGGATTCCGTGCATTGGAGCCGGCTTGTCGCTTCGCGGGCAAGATCCTTCGTCGCCGCCATGGCTCA
>NZ_DASURI010000779.1:0-6442 GCF_036280135.1 Longimicrobium sp. | reverse complement strand
CCCGGCTCAACAACCATCGTGCCGCGGCGGAATCACTCCAGGATCCCGTCCTCCACCAGCACCACCATCGACCGCCCCTCCAGCGTGAGCGTTTCCCCGTCCGGCAGGCAAAAGTGGCGCTCCGGCAGCTCCGGGCGCGCCGTGTCCAGCAGCACGCACCACCCCCGCGACCGCCCGAAGTCCGGCAGGGTAAAGTCCATAGGCGCGCCGTCGGCGTTGAAGAGCAGCAGGAAGTTCTCGTCCGTGATCTGCTCGCCGCGGTCGCTCCACTCCTCCATGGCCTCGCCCCCCAGCGCCATGCCGAAGCAGCGCACGTAGCCGGCCGTCCACGCCTGGTCCGTCATCTCCCGGCCGTCGGGGCTCAGCCACACGATGTCGCGCACCTCGCTGCCCCGGATCTCGCGCCCGCGAAAGAAGCGCCGCCGGCGAAAGGTGGGATGCTCACGCCGCAGCCGGGCCACGCGCCGCGTGAACTCCAGCAGCTCCTGGTCGCGCTCGGAGAGGTCCCAGTGGATCCAGCTGGTCTCGTTGTCCTGCGCGTACGCGTTGTTGTTGCCGCCCTGCGTGCGCCCCATCTCGTCGCCGGCGCACAGCATGGGCACGCCCTGCGAAAGCAGCAGCGTCGACAGGAAGTTGCGCTTTTGCCGCTCGCGGACGCGGATGATGTCGGGCCGGTCCGTGGGGCCCTCCACGCCAAAGTTGTACGACAGGTTGTGGTTGTCGCCGTCGCGGTTGCTTTCGCCGTTGGCCTCGTTGTGCTTGTAGTTGTAGCTCACGAGGTCGTTGAGCGTGAACCCGTCGTGCGCCGTGACGAAGTTGATGCTGGCGTGGGGCCGGCGCCCGTCGTTCTCGTACAGGTCGCTGCTGCCCGTCAGGCGGTAGCCCAGCTCGCCCAGGGTGCCGGGGTCGCCGCGCCAGTACGCGCGCACGGTGTCGCGGTACTTGCCGTTCCACTCGGCCCACAGCACGGGAAAGTTGCCCACCTGGTATCCGCCCTCGCCCACGTCCCACGGCTCGGCGATGAGCTTTACGCGGCTCAGGACGGGGTCCTGGTGGATGACGTCGAAGAACGACGACAGCCGGTCCACCTCGTGGAGCTCGCGGGCCAGCGTGGACGCCAGGTCAAAGCGGAACCCATCGACGTGCATCTCCTGCACCCAGTAGCGCAGGCTGTCCATCACCAGCTGCAGCGTTTGCGGATGGCGCAGGTTGAAGGAGTTGCCCGTGCCCGTGTAGTCCATGTACAGGCGCGGGTTTCCGGGAACCAGGCGGTAGTACGTGGCGTTGTCGATGCCCTTGAACGACAGCGTGGGCCCCAGGTGGTGCCCCTCGGCCGTGTGGTTGTAGACCACGTCCAGGATGACCTCGATGCCCGCCGCGTGCAGCGCGCGCACCATCTCCTTGAACTCGCGCACCTGCCGCCCGTAGTCGCGCACGCTGGCGTAGCGGCCGGCGGGGGCAAAGAAGTTGAGCGTGTTGTAGCCCCAGTAGTTGCGCAGCCCCTTGTTCACCAGGAACAGGTCGTCCACGATCTCGTGCACGGGCAGCAGCTCCAGCGCCGTGATGCCCAGCGACGTCAGGTGCTGGATGATGGCGGGGTGCGCCAGGGCGGCGTAGGTGCCGCGGATCTCCTCCGGCACGTCGGGATGCAGCATCGTCAGCCCCTTGACGTGCGCCTCGTAGATCACCGTCTCGTGCCAGGGCACGCCCGGCGGCGCGTCGCCCCCCCAGTCAAAGTCGTCGGCCAGGACCACGCCCTTGGGGACGCCCCGCGCGTCATCCTCGTCGTCCAGCACCCAGTCCTCGCCGGGCTGGTCGAACGGGTAGGCGAACGGATGATGCTCGTACAGCACCCGGCCGGCCAGGGCGCGGGCGTAGGGGTCCACGAGCAGCTTGAACGGGGTGCAGCGCTTGCCGCGGCTGGGGTCGTACGGGCCGTTGATGCGGTAGCCGTAGTAGGTGCCGGGGCGCAGGTCCGGCACGTAGCCGTGCCACACGAACGCCGTGCGCTCGCGCAGGCGGTAGGTGCGCGCGGGCTCCGGGTCCCCGGGCTGGCGGTAGACGCACAGCACCACGTCCACGGCGAGCTCGGAGTAGATGGCGAAGTTCACCCCGTGCCCGTCCCACGTGGCGCCCAGGGGATACGGCCGGCCGGGCCACGCCGTGCGGGCATCGTCCAGCAGCCCGGGCACGTACAGCTCCGGCCGCCGCCGCTCCGCCGGCGCCGCCGGGCCAAACGGGCTGGGCACGCGCCGCCGTCCGCCAGCCCCGCCGCCGCGTCCTCGTCCATCCCATCCTCATCGGCCGCGTCGGCTTCGGGCGCGGCGGAGGGCACGCCGGACCCGTCCAGCGTCAGCACGGGCGCGCTGCCGGCCTCGTCCGCGGGCTGCCCATCGCGGTGCATGTCCGGCGCGGCGAAGGTCCGCGCGTCGCCGTGCTCGCCGGACGCGAGCGCGTGCGGGTCGGCGGGCCCGGGCGGAGGGGGATCGGCGCGGGGCTCGAAGGGGTTGGGATCGTCGAAGTGCATCCGGCTGCTTTCGGTCTATCGGCTGAGCATCCGCCGTGGCGCGCATCATCGCCCGGGATCGGCGATGGATGCGGCGGCTTCGGTGGATGGATCTCGCGTCAGGATCGCGCCCGACCGCCGATGCGGATGGCGGGTGCGAGGGTGTGTACGCCACCGTACGCGGCGCGCGGGGCCTACAACCTTTCGTCGCGTCGCCCGTTGGACAAGACACCGGACGGCGGCTGCTCCCTCATCGGCCCGGAGGGAAGGATCGGAGCGATAGCCGGCCGCCTGGAGCGAAGGACCGGAAGGTCGACCGATCCGCGGAGTGGCCACACGACAAACTCGGCACGATTCGCAGGGTCGGAGCGATTCGCGTAGTCGGAGCGAGCCGCCGGGTCGAAGCGATCCGCAGGGTCGAAGCAATCGCCGGGTTAGAGCGATTCGCGGAGTCGGCGCCATCCGCGGAGTCGGCGCGAGCCGCGGGGTCGGCGCGATCCGTGGAGTCGGAGCGAGCCGCCGGGTTAGAGCGATTCGCCAAGTCGAAGCGATCCGCGGAGTCGGCGCGATCTGCGGAGTCGGCGCGATCTGCGGAGTCGGCGCGATTCGCGGAGTCGGCGCGACCTGCGGAGCCCGCGCGCCAGGAGCGAATGAATTCGCCGCTGGAACTTCGCGAAGTCCGCCTGCGCGGACTGCCCCAGCGGGGTCGCCTCGTGTGCACCGGCGGCCCTTATCGAGCAGTTGAAGCCTCACGCAGTTTGTGAGGCTTTCCGCGGGGGTGCGGCGGCTTCAGCCGCTCCGGCTCGAAGGCGGCCACCGTGCCGTCGCAGGCCGTCCCCTGTACCTGTCCCCCGTACCCCGACGTTCCCGCAGTTGCAGGCTATTCCCTATTCCCTGTTCCCTATTCCCTGCTGTTCCAGGCAGTTCCAGCCTGTGCCCGGTTCTTGCTCCGCCCCCCCGCCCAAAGGCATTCCCCCCGGACCGGACCGAGCCCCAGCATGAACCCGACGGAGCAGAGCAGCGCGGCCCCCGGCACGCGCGTACCCACCGCCACGTACCGCATCCAGTTCAACGCGGGCTTCACGTTCAGGCAGGCCACGGAGATCGTGCCGTACCTGGCCGATCTGGGCGTCAGCGACCTGTACGCGTCACCGTACCTGCAGGCGCGCCCCGGCAGCCTGCACGGGTACGACATCGTGAACCACGCGTCGCTCAACCCCGAGATCGGCACGGAGCACGACCACGCGCGCATGTCGGCCGCGCTGCGAGAGCACGGACTGGGCCACCTGCTGGACATCGTGCCCAACCACATGGGCATCGCCGGCGGCGCCAACGCGTGGTGGATGGACGTGCTGGAGAACGGCTGGAGCAGCCCGTACGCGTCGTTCTTCGACGTGGACTGGCAGCCCCGCAAACCGGAGCTGGCGGGCAAGGTGCTGCTCCCCGTGCTGGGCGACCAGTACGGCCAGGTGCTGGAGCGGGGCGAGCTGCGGCTGGCCTTCGAGGACGGCGCGTTCCGGCTGAACTACTTCGAGAACTGGTTCCCCGTGGCGCCCGCCAGCACGGGCGTGGTGCTGCGGCTGGCCCTGGAGCAGCTGGACGGCGTGCTGGAGACGGAGCACCCGGACCGCATGGAGCTGGAAAGCGTGGCCACGGCCCTGCAGCGGCTTCCCGCGCGGCGACACGACGACCCCGCCAACGTCGCCGAGCACCGGCGCGAGAAGGTCGTCACCCAGCGCCGCCTGTCCGCGCTGTACCAGCAGTCCGCCCCGGTGCGCGACGCGCTGGACGCGGCCCTCGTCATCTACAACGGCACCGCGGGCGACCCGCGCTCGTTCGACCGGCTGGACGCGCTGCTGGGCGAGCAGTCGTACCGGCTGGCGTTCTGGCGCGTGGCGGCGGAGGAGATCAACTACCGGCGCTTCTTCGACGTCAACGACCTGGCCGGCGTGCGCGTGGAGCAGGCCAGCGTCTTCCAGGAGACGCACCGGCTGATCCTTCGGCTGGTCCGCGAGGGCAAGGTCACGGGGCTGCGCATCGACCACCCCGACGGCCTGTTCCACCCCCGCGAGTACCTGCGCGACCTGCAGCGCGAGACGGTGGGCATTCCCCCCGCGGAGCCGTTCTACATCCTCGTCGAGAAGATCCTCACGGGCACCGAGCCGCTGCCCGAGGACTGGCCCGTGGCGGGAACGGTGGGCTACGAGTTCCTCAACGAGGTCAACGGCCTGTTCGTGGATCCGCGCAACGAGGAAAGGATGGACGCCATCTACCGCGCCTTCACGGGCGCGCGGATGGAGTTCACGGACCTGGTCTACGAGAAGAAGCGGCTCATCCTGCGCTCGTCGCTCATCAGCGAGCTGACGGTGCTTACGACCATGCTGGACCGCATCAGCGAGCGCAACCGCTGCTCGCGCGACTTTACCTGGGGCGCCCTGCGCGACGCCCTGCGCGAGGTGGTGGCGTGCTTTCCCGTCTACCGCACCTACGTGGACGCCTTCGCGGGGCAGGTGCACGACCGCGACCGCCAGTACGTGGACCTGGCCGTCAGGCGCGCCAAGCGGCGCAACCCAGGCACCAGCGCGTCCATCTTTGACTTCGTGCGCAACACGCTGCTGCTGCACTGGCCCGAGGCGCTGGACGAGGAGGCGCGCCGCCAGCACGCCGGCTTCGTGATGAAGTTCCAGCAGCTCACGGGGCCCGTGATGGCCAAGGGCGTGGAAGACACGGCGTTCTACGTCTTCAACCGCCTGGTGTCGCTCAACGAGGTGGGCGGCGAGCCGGACCGCTTTGGGCGGACGCCGGAGGAGTTCCACCTGGCCATGCTGGACCGCGCGCAGCGCTGGCCGCACGCCCTGTCGTCCAGCAGCACGCACGACACCAAGCGCAGCGAGGACGTGCGCGCGCGCATCAACGTGCTGTCGGAGATCCCGGAGTTGTGGGCGCAGCGGGTGGAAGCGTGGGCCGGCTTCAACGCGCGCCACAAGCAGAAGTCGGAGGACGGGCACGCCATCCCCGACCCCAACGACGAGTACCTGCTGTACCAGACGCTCGTGGGCGCGTGGCCCTTTGACGAGGTGGACGACCAGGCGCGGCAGGACCTCGTCTCGCGGCTGCAGGCGTACATGGAAAAGGCCACGCGCGAGGCCAAGACGCACACCAGCTGGATCAACCCCGACGCCGCGTACGACGAGGGACTGGCCGCCTTCGTGGCCGCCATCCTGGAGCCGGACAACGACGCGTTCCTTGACGACTTCCTTCCCTTCCAGCGGATGGTGTCGCGGGTGGGGATGGTGAACGCGCTCGCCCAGACGCTGCTCAAGCTCACGGCGCCCGGCGTGCCGGACGTCTACCAGGGACAGGAGACGTGGGACTTTTCCCTCGTCGATCCGGACAACCGGCGGCCCGTGGACTACGACCAGCGCCGCGCCCTGCTCGATTCCCTTGCGTCGCGCGCGGAAGAGGTGGACGGGGCGGCGCTGGCGCGGGAGCTGGTGGAGGGATGGCAGGACGGGCGGATCAAGCTGCACCTGCACCAGCGCGCCCTGCGCCTGCGCGCGGCCCTGCCGGACGTGTTCGGCGCGGGGGCGTACGTGCCGCTGACGCCGGAGGGCGAACGCGCGGAGCACGTCGTCGCCTTCGCGCGGACGGCGGAGGGCGCGGCGGCCATCACCGTCGTGCCGCGCCTGCCGGGGACGATGACGCGCGACCGCGACTTCGCGCTCCCCGAGGCGCGCGACTGGCACGGCACGCGCGTCCCCCTGCCGGACGAGCTGGCGGGCCGCTACCGCAACGTGCTCACGGGCGAGGAACTGCGCGTGGGCGACAAGGGGCTGGACGTGTCCGTGCTCTTCGCCGCCTTCCCCGTGGCCCTGCTCGAGCGCATCGACTGACGAACGGCAACTGCATTCTCACGCAGAGCCGCGGAGGACGCAG
>NZ_DASURI010000778.1:0-7830 GCF_036280135.1 Longimicrobium sp. | reverse complement strand
GTGGCTATGGCGCGGGGGATCCACCCGATCCCATCCCGAACTCGGAAGTGAAAACCCGCTGCGCGGATGGTACTGCCGGGGCCACCCGGTGGGAGAGTACGGCGCCGCCGGCCTCATCTTGGACAAACGCCCGCTTCGATCTACAGATCGGAGCGGGCGTTTGCTTTTCTGTTGAGATCCAGAGCAACCGCATTCGCACGCAGAGGGAGCAGGGGCAGCAGAGGAACGGCAACTGCTTTTCTCACGCAGAGCCGCGGAGGACTGCTGTGGCTGGCTATCCCTGTAACCCGCAGTTATTCCAGGGCACCCTCCCCCGGCCTGACCACGTACACGTGCGCGTAGCCCTCGTGCGGCAGCTCGCGCAACGCCTGCTGGAACGCCGCGTGGCCGCGCTCCACCACGTCCCCGCGGACCTGCCGCGCGCGCAGCGACTGGCGCGCGAGACAGACCTCCAGCGGGACGTCGAAGGCGATCGCCACGCGTGGGCGGCGGCGTGACTCGGCCGCTTGGCGCAGCTTCTCGCGGCTACGCGGGTCCAGGTTGGTCGCATCCGCCACCGTCAGCCGGCCGTGCGTCAGGCGGCCGCGCAGCAGGGTGTAGAACACGGCGAACGCCTCGCGCGTGGCACCCTGGTTGGCCGCATCATCCGAGACCAGGCGCCGGCACTCGTCCGAGGAGACGATCTGCGTGTCGGTGAAGTGCGCCCGCGCGAACGTCGACTTGCCGCATCCCGATGGGCCCACGAGCACTACCAGCGCGTCGGGCGGAATCCGCATCTGCCCTACCCGCGGCTCCCCTTCCGCGGTGAGTTCGGTGATGTGCATGGAGGATGTCGGGATCAGTCCGGCGCGTCGTCGGGGGTGCCGGGGCGGAGGGCATCGGCGTCTTCCTCCACCTCCTCCACGACGTCGGGGACGGGGCACTTGGGCGAGTAGTAGCGCTTGAGCCAGGCGCTCAGCCCGTCCAGCCCGGGAAAGAGCACGCGCTCGGTGACGTTCGCCTGGTCCAGCTTGTCGCGGATCTCCCACTTGAGCTCCGCCGGGATGACGATGCGCCGGTACAGCTGCGGGTGCGCGGCCAGCCAGTCGGCCAGCATGGCCTCGGGGCGCGACATCACGGCGAAGAGCGCGAACTGGTTGACGATGCGGTCGTCCAGCGACGGCGGCTCGAAGAACAGGACGAACGGGTCTCCATCCAGTGCGTCGAACGCCTCCAGCGAGGGCGCGCGGCGTTCCAGCATCTCCACCGTGAAGACGTCCGCGGACTCGTTTTCCATCTCCTCGCGCAACGGGGCGGGGAGCAGGGCGTGCGCCTGCACGAAGTCCACCGTCCAGATCACCCCGTCGCGGTCAAACTCGCGCAGCCGCGCCGTTGCAAAGTGCAGGGCCACCTGGGGCGAGAACGTCCAGTCCAGCAGCCGCGTCGGCAGGCCGTGGTGCTGGGCGACGGCCATCCAGTTCCAGATGGAGTCGCTGGCCACGGCACCATCGCGGGCGTACTTGCGAAAGTTGCGCAGCAGGTGCTGCTCCATGCGCCCGTAGTCGCCGCCCAGCCGCGACAGGCTCGTCGTGAGCGGATAGCGGGCGCTGGATACGCCGCGGAACACGTACGGCGACCGGATGCGGCCCAGCCGCTCGTTGTACGCGTTGCGATAGAGCTGCTCGTTGAGCTGGTCCCAGGTCTCCACCCGGATCTCCGTCATCCCGCTTCGCCCCGTCCCCGCTGGGTTTCTGGCCGTTCATCCCCACCGCAGTCCCCCTCGGCAACAAGCGTACGCGCGACGGTGTCAGGGGTGGATCGTGGCCGGGCCCCATCGGATAGAGTCCCGCATCTACTCCCGTCCGCCAAAGCCGGGCCCCGCCCGCCAAACGTTGGGGGGACGCGCGGCAATCTCCATCCGCCGCAACCACTTGGGTCCGCGGGACGTCCCCGGTCCGGCGCTTGCCCTGTAGATCGAGACGATCACGCGCGCATCCGCCTGAACGCGCGTCCGCCGGCCGCCGCCCCCGGGGCACGGGTCCGGGTGACGAACGTCGGCAGAATTCCCTCCGGCGCGCCCCTTCCGACGTCCATGCGTCCTATCCCTTGACGCCGCTGTTTTCTCGATCCCGCGCGACACGGTCCTGTGCCGTGTCCCTGTGCCGCGCGCCGCGCCTCGTGCCCGGTGTGGCGATCGCGCTCGCCTGTGCGGCGGTGGCGCCGGCGCGCGCGCAGGAGGGCGGGGGGCTCTCGCTGGACGAGGTGCTGCGGACGACGCTTTCGGCCAACGCGGACATCCGCCGCGCCACGTGGGAGGTGGAGCGGCAGGGGGCGGGTGTGCGCGTGGCGGGCGGCGCGTTCGATCCCCAGGTGGCGGCCGGACTGTCCTCCGCGGCGGATCGCAGCCCGCTCTTCGGCACGGAGAACGTGCCGGGGATCCAGTCGACGAACACCGTCACCTACGACGTGGGCGTGGACCAGCCGTTCCGCTCGGGCCTGGTCGTCTCGCCCGCGCTGTCGTTCTCGCGGCTGGACGCCGTGGGGCAGTCGCTGGGCCCGCGCAACCAGGCGGTGGCCACGCTGGGGCTTACGATGCCGCTGCTGCGCGGCCGGGGCGGCGGGATGGCCCTGGCCGGCGAGCGCGCGGCGGTCATGCTGCACGCGGCGAGCGCGTCGGAGCTGGAGTTCGCGCGCAGCCGGGCGCTGCTGGGCGCCGTGGAGGCGTACTGGAGCTACGTGGCCGCCCACGCGCGCCTCGCGGTGCTGCGCGAGACGGAGGAGCGCAGCGAGCGCAACGTGCAGCAGACGCGGATGCTGGTGGCGGCGGACCAGCGGCCGGCCGTGGACCTGCTGCCCCTGGAGGCCAACCTGGCGTCGCGCCGGGCGGCGCGCATCAGCGGCGAGCGCGGGCTGATCACGGCGCGGCAGGAGCTGGGACGGGCGATGGGCATCCCCCCGGCGGAGGTGATGCGCCTGGCGCCGCCCTCCACGGACTTCCCCTCCGGCCCCGGCGCGGCGGGGATCGCCGCGGACAGCGGGATCGTCTCGCGCGCCCTGCAGCTGCGGCCGGACCTGGAGGCCGCGCGCCGCCAGCACGATGCCGCGCGGGACCTGCTCGCCGGCTACCGGCGGGAGACGCGCCCGCGGCTGGACCTGAGCGTCACGCTGGGATACCAGGGGCTGGAGGCGGGCGACGAGTGGGGGCGATACGTCTCGCCGTTCTACAGCGAGCTGGGCGGCATGCACACGCGGCTGGAGGTGATCTACGGGATGCCGCTGCGCAACCGGCTGGCGGACGGGCAGGCGCGGCAGGGCTACGCGGCGGAGCAGCAGGCCGCGCTGGCGTACGCGGAGCTGCGCCGGCAGGTGGAGCTGGACGCGGCGGCCGCGCTGGAGACGCTGCAGCGCTCGGCCGAGGAGCTGGTGCTGTTCGACGAGGCGGCGCGGCTGCACGCGCTGTCGCTGGAAAGCGAGCAGCGCCGCTACCAGCTGGGGACGAGCACCATCTTCGACATCATCAACGCCGAGGAGGGGCTTACCTCCGCGACGCTGTCCGAGATCGAGGCGCGCCGCACGTACGCCGTCTCCCTTGCCCGCCTGCGCCACGAGACGGGCATGCTGCTCCCCGGCGGCGCGCCGGACGCGCGGGCGCTGACGGGCGGGTAGAGGCGATCGACGAGCGCGTCCGCGTCCCTGTCGGGTCTCGGCGGATGATGATCGACGCGGATCCCCGGATGTCCCGGCGCGGCGCATCGTCCCCCGGCCGAGCGCGGTGACCGGCGGAGCTGGATCCCCCGATCGCGTCCCTTTGACCGATGCGGTGCCTTTCGCCCGTAACGAGGCACGATCGCGGTGGATCGCGGATGACGTGACGTTGGATGACGTGCCGCGGCGGATTCCGTGTCGTACGCGGGCCGGCGGCGGCTGGACGATACGCGACAGAAGGGCCGAGCCGCCCGGCGCAGATGCGCCGCGCCGACGTGCACGCGCCTGCCCCGCACCTTTCCTGGATGCCATGCCGACGGAAATCGGGAGCCCGCCGCAGGCCGCCACGCCCGCCGCGGCGCCGGCGCCCAAGAAGGAGATCTTTCGCTCCGTGGCCCTGGAGCGGCTGTCGTCGCCCGAGCAGCTCGACCAGCTGATGCAGGTGACCACCGCGCGCGGGTGGCTCCTGCTCATCGGCGTGGCGGCGCTGCTGGGGACGGCGCTCACGTGGGGGATCCTGGGCAGCGTGCCGGAGCGCATCGGCGGGCAGGGCATCCTCATCCGCAGCGGCGGCGTGCTGGAAGTGGAAGCGCCGGGCGACGGCCGCGTGACGGACGTGGCCGTGCGCGTGGGCGACAACGTGACGGAGGGCCAGGTGGTCGCGCGGATCCAGCGGCAGGACCTGGTGCTCCGCATCCAGCAGGCCCGCGCCAAGGTGAACGAGGCTCGGACGCAGTCGCAGCAGCAGCAGGCGTTCGGCGCGCGGGACGTGGAGCTGCAGGCCGCCTACCGTGCGCAGCGCCGTGCCCAGCTGCAGGCCACCATCGACGCGGGGACGAGCACCCTGCGCGCGCTCAACGACCGCGTCCAGAGCGAAGAGCAGCTCGTGCAGCAGGGTCTCATCACCCGGCAGGCCCTGCTGAACACCGTGCAGCAGCGCGACCAGCAGGAAGAGCGCGTGCGCCAGAGCCGCGCCGAGCTCGTGCAGCTGGATGCCGAGGCCGCGCAGACGGCCAACAACAACCGCCAGGCGGTGCTGGAGAGCCAGACGCGGCTGACGGAGGCGGAGCGCGAGCTGGCGCAGCTGGAGAACGAGCTGCGGACCACGTCGGAGGTGACCAGCCCGTACACGGGGCGCGTGCTGGAGCTCATCGTGGAGCAGGGGAGCATGGTGAACCGCGGCCAGCCCATCCTCACGGTGGACCTGACGGGGCGCGCCGTGAAGGGGCTGGAGGCCATCCTGTACATCCCCAGCGTGCACGGCAAGAAGATCCGCCCGGGGATGGAGGTGCAGATCGCCCCGTCCACGGTCAAGAAGGAGGAGTTCGGCTACCTGCTGGGGCGGGTGACGTACGTCTCGGACTTTCCCGTGACGCCGCAGGGAATGCAGCGCGTGCTCAAGAACGAGCAGCTGGTGACGGCGCTGAGCGGCGACGACGCCCCGTACGAGATCCACGCGGACCTGGTGCCCGAGAGCCGCAACGTGAGCGGCCTGCGATGGACGTCGTCCAGCGGGCCGCCCATCCTGATCAAGAGCGGCACCATGGCCACGGCCGGCGTGGTGGTGGAGCGGCGAAGGCCCGTGGAGATGGTGATCCCCCAGCTGCGCCGGCAGGAAGCCGCGGGCGGGGGCCCGGTGCGCCAGTGATGGAGCGGGCGCGGCGGGCCGTGGCCGTCCTGCGCGGCCGGGTGCGGAAGACGGCCGCGCCCGGCCGGCGCGCGCGCGTGCCCACCGTGCTGCAGATGGAGGCCGTGGAGTGCGGCGCCGCGTCGCTGGCCATGATCCTGGCGTACCACCGCAAGCTGGTGCCCCTGGAGGAGGTGCGCGCCGCGTGCGGAGTGTCGCGCGACGGCAGCAAGGCCAGCAACGTGGTCAAGGCCGCGCGGGGCTACGGGTTGGTGGCCAAGGGGTTCAAGAAGGAGCCGGGCGACCTGCGCGCGCTCCCCGTGCCCATGATCGTCCACTGGAACTTCAACCACTTCGTCGTCCTGGAGGGGTTCGGCAAGGGCAGGGCGTTCCTGAACGACCCAGCCCACGGCCCCCGCGCCGTGTCCGAGGAGGAGTTCGACCAGTCGTTCACGGGCGTGGCGCTCACCTTTGAGCGCGCGCCGGAGTTCGTCCCCGGCGGCGAGGGGCGCAGCCTGGCCGCCGCGCTGCGCCGCCGGCTGGCGGGTCTGCACGGGGCCGTGGCGTACGTCGTCCTGGCGGGGCTGGTCCTGGTGCTTCCCGGGCTGCTGGTGCCCACGTTCTCCCGCGTGTTCGTGGATGACGTGCTCGTGAAGGGGATGGGCGACTGGGTGCGGCCCCTGGCCGTGTTCATGGCCGCGACGGCCCTCGTCGTGGGCACGCTCACCTTTCTGCAGCAGCGCTACCTGCTGCGCCTGGAGGCGCGGCTGGCCATCTCCACCTCCGCGCGCTTCTTGTGGCACGTCCTTCACCTGCCCCTGCAGTTCTTTACCCAGCGCTTTCCGGGCGAGATCGCGTCGCGCGTGGGGATCAACGACCGCGTGGCGCAGCTCCTTTCCGGCGAGCTGGCGACCACCATGCTGGCGGCCGTGGTCGTCGTCTTCTACGCGCTGCTGATGGTGCGCTACGACCCCGTGCTGGCCGCCGTCGTCGTGGCGACGGCGGCGCTCAACATGGCGGCGCTGCGCTGGGTGTCGCGGCGGCGCACGGACCTGAGCGCTCGGCTGCAGCAGGACCGCGGCAAGGCCATCGGCACGGCCATGGGCGGGCTGCTGAACATCGAGAACCTCAAGGCCACGGGCTCGGAGTCCGACTTCTTCGCCCGGTGGAGCGGCTACTACGCCAAGGCCGCCAACGCCCAGCACCAGCTGGCCCTGCAGACGACACTGCTCTCCGCCGTGCCGCCCCTGCTCCTGGCCCTGAGCACCACGCTGCTGCTGGGCATCGGCGGGCTGCGGGTGATGGACGGGCGGCTGAGCATGGGCATGCTCATCGCCTTTCAGGCCCTCATGTTCGCCTTTCTCGCCCCCGTCAGCTCGCTGGTGAACATGGGCAGCGCCCTGCAGGAGGTGCGCGGCGACATGAACCGCCTGGACGACGTGCTCCGCGCGCAGTCCCATCGCCCCGACGGGCCCGCGCCGGACGCCGCCGATCCGTCCCCCGTCGTGGCCGCGCCGGCGCCGGGGCGGCTGGACGGGCACCTGGAGCTGCGACGCGTGTCGTTCGGCTACAGCCGGCTGGAGCCGGCCCTCATCCAGGACTTTTCGCTGGACCTGCGGCCCGGGATGCGCGTGGCGCTCGTGGGTGGGTCGGGATCGGGAAAGAGCACGGTGGCGCGCATCGTCAGCGGGCTGTACGAGCCGTGGGCGGGCGAGGTGCTGCTGGATGGTGTGCCCCGCGCGTCCATCCCGCGCCCCGTGATGACGAGCAGCTTTGCCGTCGTGGACCAGGAGGTGTTCCTCTTCGAGGGCAGCGTGCGCGACAACCTGACCATGTGGGACCCCACGGTGCCGGAGCCGGACCTGGTGGAGGCCGCGCGCGACGCCTGCATCCACGACGACGTGAGCGCCCGCCCCGGCGGCTACGCCAGCCTCGTGGAAGAGGGAGGGCGCAACTTCAGCGGCGGGCAGCGGCAGCGGATGGAGATCGCCCGCGCCCTCGTCAACCGCCCCAGCGTGATGATCCTGGACGAGGCCACGAGCGCGCTGGACCCCGGCGTGGAGCAGCAGATCGACGACAACCTGCGCCGCCGGGGATGCACCTGCCTGATCGTGGCGCACCGGCTGAGCACCATCCGCGACTGCGACGAGATCGTCGTCATGGACGGCGGCCGGATCGTGCAGCGGGGCACGCACGACGAGCTGGCGGCCGCCGAGGGGCCGTACCGCGGCCTCATCGCCGCGGAGTGACGCCATGACGACGACGCTGGCGGCGCTTCCCGGCGGCACCCCGCACCCCGCGGCCGGCAACCGGCCCCTGCGGCTGGACCCGGACGCCCTGTGGATCGTGCGCGAGGGACGCATCGACATCTTTGCCACGCGGCTGGACGCCGACGGCGAGCCCACGGGCCGGCGCCGCCACCTGTTTCGCCTGGAGGCGGGCGATCCCGTCTTTGGCCTGGGCGAGGATCCCGCCGGCGGCCGCGCGCTGCTGGCCATCGGCGCGCCGGGGACCGTGCT
>NZ_DASURI010000777.1:0-2280 GCF_036280135.1 Longimicrobium sp. | reverse complement strand
AGGGCGGCGCCCCCGGGCGCCAGCCACGACAGCAGCACGTGCTCCCGCGCCACCATCCGTCCGGGGTGCGTGGCGGCCTCCACGAGTGTGCCCGCGCACGCGGCCACCAGGGGCGCGTCTCCCCGCCGGCCGCGGGCCAGCGCGGCGCGGCGGCGCGCGGCCGCCAGCGGGTCCCCGGGCGCCTCGTCGCCCGCGCCGTCCAGGGCCAGGGGAACGGCGCGCACGCCCAGCGCGACCTCCAGCACGGGCCCCACGGCGGCGTCCTCGCCGCCGGGGTGCGCCGCGGCCAGCACCACCTCCATCCCCGCGAACGGGGTCGCCGCCGTGGCCGGCATCATTCCCCCTGCCCCAGCGAGTAGCCCGGCACGCCGTCCCAGGCGTACAGGTGCTCCGTCTTGATCACCTCCAGCCCCGCGTGGTCCAGCCCCGCCAGCAGGGTCACCACGTCCGCGAAGCGCACGGGCTCCGTCCGCGTCCAGGGGACGAAGCGGCACCGCCAGTGGTCCGTGCGGAACGTCTCGGGAAAGCCGCCGGGAAAGACCTTCACCCCGCGGTTGGTGATCATCTTGAGCCGCCATCCCGCCGGCGCCGCCGCGCCGATGCGCGCGGCCAGGATCTCCGGGTCGCGGTCCGCCTCGTCCCAGTCCAGGAACACGTCCACGCCGTCCAGCCGCTTCTCGCGCGGGACGGGGGGCGCCGTGCGGACCTGGATGCCGCCGGCCCGGTAGCGCGCGGGCTGCAGACCGCGGGGCGCCTGGCCCAGGCGGTCGATGACGGCGTCGGCGAACGCCTGCGTCCCCACCCGGCGCGCGCTGTGGCCGGGGCGGTGGACGTCCGCCGTGTGAACGCCGTCTTCCAGCGTGCGCAGCCACGCGTTGGTGATGTGCTCCGCCACCTGCGCCTGGCCCAGGTGCACCAGCATCTGCGCCGCGGCCGAGAGCAGGCCCGAGGGGTTGGCCACGTCCTGCCCGGCGATGTCGGGCGCGGAGCCGTGCACGGCCTCGAACATGGCCACCCGCTCGCCCACGTTGGCGGAGCCGGCCAGCCCCACGGACCCGGCCACCTGGGCCGCCACGTCGGACAGGATGTCGCCGTACAGGTTCAGGGTGACGATCACGTCGAAGCGCTCCGGCTGGGCCGCCAGCCGCGCCGTGCCGATGTCGATGATCTGGTGCTCGCCCTGGACGTCGGGGTACTCCGCCGCCACCTCGTGGAACACGCGGTGAAAGAGCCCGTCCGTCTGCTTCATGATGTTGTCCTTGGTCATGCACGTGACCCGGCGGCGGCCGTGCGCCCGGGCGTACTCGAACGCGTAGCGCACGATGCGCTCGCACCCGGGCCGGGTGACCAGCTTGAGCACCTGCGCCACCTCGGCTGTCTGCTGGTGCTCGATGCCGGCGTACAGGTCCTCCTCGTTCTCGCGGATGATGACCAGGTCCATCGCGGGGTGCGCGCAGGGGACGAACGGCGCGTACGACCGCGTGGGCCGCACGTTGGCGAACAGGCCCATGGCCTTGCGGATGGTGACGTTGAGGCTCTTGTAGCCCCCGCCCTGCGGCGTGGTGATGGGCGCCTTGAGCAGCACGCCCGTGCGGCGGATGGACTCCCACGCCTCGGCGGGGATGCCCGACGAGTGCCCCCGCAGGTAGGCGCGCTCGCCCACGTCGATGTGCTCGCAGCGCAGCGCGGCGCCGGCGGCGTCCAGCACGCGCAGGGTGGCGTCCATGATCTCGGGCCCGATGCCGTCGCCGCGCGCCACGGTGACGGCGCGCTCCGTGGCCACGTCCGCGTCGCGGTGGGAAAGCATGCCCGGCAGGGAAAGGGTGCCGCTCGCCATCGTCGTCGTCATTTCGTCTCGCCTCGCGCCTGGGGGAAACAAAAAACGCCGGCCTGCGACGGGGTCGTCGCGGGTCGGCGTACCTTCAGCGGGTCCGCTCCCGGGGGAGCGTGCGCGCTGCTCGTGCTGCCTGTCTGTGGCCCCGTCAGTCCGCCCCGCCCTCCCGGGCGATGCCTCCTGCCGAAGCGTATGTGCAGAAGGTATGTCCAATCAGCCGGACGCGCAAGCGGGGGCGCGATCCCTCACCCGCCATCCCGTTCTCCAGCGGCGCGAAGGCGGGCTCCCGCTCATCCCGAAGCCACGTAAAAGGCTGGCCATTTGATTTCCGGAGAGGGGTTGGCCGACCTCCTTTCCAGCGGAACCCCAAGAGCGTCATCCTGGGGGAGCGCCGCGCGTAACGTGAACGCGCGCGGGACGTTGGCGCGACCGAAGGATCTTGTGTC
>NZ_DASURI010000776.1:0-2526 GCF_036280135.1 Longimicrobium sp. | reverse complement strand
CGGGGAGAGGCCGGGAGAGGGGCGGGCTGCTCCCGGCGCGAACCCGCCCATCTCGCACGGAAGCACGGCCGTCCTCACCTCCCCCGCGAAGCGGGGGAGGTCGCGAGCTATCGAGCGGGTGGGGGCCCCCTCCGCGCCCGGCAGCACCCCGCCCTGTGCGCGGACGACGCGAGCCTTCTCCGCGGGCCGGCAGCCACCCGCCCCCGTGCACGGGCCGTGATCCCCCTTCCCCCACGCCGTTTGTGGGGGAAGGGCAGGGGATGGGGGGCGCTCCGCCGTGGCAGATCCCTTCCTCCTGGCACGAACCCACCTCCACCCATCCGTCCCCGCATCCCGCCCCGCCCACATTGCTTGACACCGCGCCGGGCGAAGCGTAGGTTCTCAGGTCATAAGATGAGTTTATCAGTCCGCCAGGATGGCCGTCCATGGAAGACCGTCCCGGACCGGTACAGCGCCAGAGCCTGTCGGACGAGCTGGCCGCGCGCGTGCGGCAGCTGATCCGGCAGAACGGATATCGACAGGGAGACCGGCTGCCCAGCATCGGCCGGATGGCGGCGGAGTTCGGCGTGGCGCCGCCCACCGTGCGCGAGGGGCTGCGCAAGCTGGAGATGCTGGGCGTGGTGGAGATCCGCCACGGCGCGGGCGTGTTCGTCGGGCCTGACACGGACCCGCTGCTGATGACCAACCCCATCTCCGACGGCACCGCCCGCCGCACGCTGCTGCTGGACCTGGTGGACGCGCGCCTTTCCATCGAGCTCACCAGCGTGGCCCTGGCCGCGGAGAACGCCACGGACGCGCACCTGGCCCGCATGCGCCAGGCGCTGCGGCGCGCGGCGGCGGGGCTGGAGCGCGCCGGAGAGACCGGCGAGCCCACCCTGGACTTTCACCGCGAGATTGCCCGCGGGTCGGGCAACGTGGTGCTGCACCAGCTGCTGGACGCGCTGGGCGGGGCCATGCGCCAGGCCCGGCGCGTCGTAGACCGCACGCCGGCCCTGCGCCAGCGATTCCATGCCGAGCACCTGGGCATCCTGGACGCGCTGGAGCGCCGGGACGCCGACCAGGCCGTCGAGAGGATGCGGGCCCACCTGCGGGGCGTGCGCGAAGCGCTCCAGGCCGGGTCCCCCGACACCGACTGACATCACCGTGAAGATCACCGACATCCGGGCCACGCCCGTGACCGTGCCCCTGCAGGCGCCCCTGCGCCACGCCAACGGGGCCCACTGGGGCCGCTTTGTCCGCACCATCGTGGAGGTGGAGACGGACGAGGGGCTCATTGGCCTGGGCGAGATGGGCGGCGGCGGCGAGGCGGCCGTCGCGGCGTTCCAGGGCCTCAAGCCGTACCTGGTGGGCCGCGACCCGGCGCAGCTGGAGGAGATGCGCTACCTGATCGCCAACCCCACGGCGTCGCTCTACAACAACCGCACGCAGGTGCTGGCCGCCCTGGAGTTCGCCTGCCTGGACCTGCTGGGGCAGAAGTGGGGCGTGCCGGTGCACGACATCCTGGGGGGCAAGCTGCGCGACCGCGTGCCCTTCGCGTCGTATTTGTTCTATCGCTATCCAAATTCCGCCGCGGGCGACGGCGAAGTCCGCACGGTGGACCAGCTCGTGGCCGAGGCGCTGGATCTCAAGGCCAAACACGGCTTTACGAGCCACAAGCTCAAGGGCGGCGTCTTCCATCCGCACTACGAGCTGGAGTGCTATCGCGCCCTGGCGGCGGCGCTCCCGGGCGACTCGTTCCGCTTTGACCCCAACGGCGTGTGGTCCACGGAGCAGGCCATCTGGTTTGGCCAGCACATCGAGGACCTGAACAACGACTACCTGGAAGATCCCGTCTTCGGGATGCACGGGATGCGGCGCGCGCGGGAGAAGCTGCGGATGCCGCTGGCGACGAACACCGTCGTCGTGGGCTTCGAGCAGCTTGCCGCCAACGTGCTGCAGACGGCCGTGGACGTGATCCTCCTGGACACGACGTTCTGGGGCGGCATCCGGCCGTGCGTAAAGGCGGCGTGCATCTGCGACGCGTTCCAGCTGGGCGTGGCCGTGCACTCGTCCGGCGAGCTGGGGATCCAGCTGGCGACCATGCTGCACCTGGGCGCCGTGCTGCCCAACCTCTCGTTCTCGGCGGACGCGCACTACCACCACCTGGTGGACGACGTGATCACCGGCGGGCTGATGCCGTACCGCGACGGGTGCATCGACGTGCCCACGGGGCCGGGGCTGGGGGTGACGCTGGACCGCGACAAGCTGGGCGAGTACCACGAGCTCTTCCGCCGCCTGGGCGGATACCCGTACGACCAGGACCCGCTCCGCCCCGGCTGGACGCCGCTGATCCCCAACTCCCGCTGGGCCGATCCGGCGGACGCGCGGGTGCCGGAGATCCCGCGGTAGAGCGGAGCGCGGGAGGAGAGCGCGCGCGGGAGGATTCCGCGGGAAGGCGCGGAATCCCGGAGCCGCGGTTCGGCCCGCGCATGGACCGGCCCGTCGGTTACACCTCGGCAGGCAGCCGGCGAAGGGCGGGCGCCCCCC
>NZ_DASURI010000775.1:0-8725 GCF_036280135.1 Longimicrobium sp. | reverse complement strand
CCAGCTGGAGTCGTAGGCAAAGCCCAGCTCCGGCAGCCGCTCCAGCTTGGCGCGGTCCATGGAGAAGCAGGGCGCGCGGTAGCCGCGGACGGGCGCGCCCAGCACCTGCTCCAGGGCGTCCTTGTGGCGGCGCAGCTCCTCTGCCCACTCCGCGGGGTTGCGCCCCGTGAGCAGGGCGTGGTCGGGACCGTGCGAGGCGATCTCGTGGCCGGCGGCGGCCAGGGCCCGCAGCTCCCCGCCGCGCGAGGCGGCCACCTCGCCCAGCCAGAAGAAGGTGCCGGGCACGCCGGCTTCCTCCAGCACATCGGCGAAGCGGCGCACGCCGTCCAGCATGCCGGGGCCGCCGGCGGGGACGGCGCTCCCCCGGAAGTACTCCAGGTGGTGCCAGTCCTCCACGTCCATGGAGAGCAGGGCCGTGCGCGTCATGCCAGGGACAGCCCCTTGGCGCGGAACGCCCGCGCCTGGTCATCCGTGGGCCAGGTGAAGTACGAACCGTCGTCCACTGGGTTGGGTAGCGCCTCCACGCCGCCCGCGCGCAGGCGGCGCAGCGTTTCCACCATCAGCTCGCCGCCGCGGCGCTTGGTGGCGTCCAGCACCTGCGTCATCGTCCGAAAGCCCCGGATGTCGACCTCCGCCTGGGCCAGGATGCCGCCGTTGTCGATCTCCGCGTCCATCAGGTGCACGGTGGCGCCGGAGCGGGGCTCGCCGTGAAAGAGGACCCAGAAGCTGGGAAGCAGCCCGCGGTAGTGGGGGAGCAGCGAGCAGTGGAGGTTGATGCACCCCTTCGCGGGCAGCCCCAGCAGTTCGCGGCGGAACACCTGCGGCGCGCTGAAGGAGACGACGACGTCGGGGGCGTGGCCCCGCAGCCGCTCCAGGAAGGCGGGCGCGTTGGCGTCGCGCTCGATGCGGAACGGGATGCCGTGACGCCGGGCCACGGCGCGCAGGCTGGCGGGACGGCCGCCCACGCGTCCGCCCGTGGCGCGCTGGACGACGTCGGCGGCGGCCAGGGTGCCGGCGCGCAGGGCCAGCCGCGCCAGGGCCGCGGGGCCGAACCAGCGCAGCAGCCGGCCGCGCATGTTGTCCAGGGAGCCGCGGGCGTCCAGGACGGCGATCTCGCGCACGTCCATCCCCGGCTCGCGGCAGATCAGGTCCACGTTGCGGGGGATGAAGAAGCGGTCCTCCTGGGTGAGGACGACGACGCGCAGGGGGCGTCCCTCGGTCACGCGGCGCCTCCCGCGGTCTCCAGGGCCTCGCGCGTGGCGTACAGGCGCGCGCCGGCGAGCATGCCCCCCACGGCCCAGAGAAAGAAGCCCACGTCGTAGACGGGGAAGTTGCCCGTGGTGATGCCCACGATGGCCACGCCCAGGAACCCGGCGGCCAGGCCCCGCAGGGCGCTGCTGGGGGTGGAGAGCAGCAGGCGAACGGCCGCCGTGATGGCGAAGCCCATGAGCACCAGGGCCGCGACCCCGCCCACCACGCCCACGTTGCGCACCAGCTCCAGCACGGTGTTGTGCGCGCCGAACTCCCACGTGTACACTAGGCCGCCGTAGTCGAACGACTGGGGCCGCAGGGGGCGCCCGGCGGGCACCACCAGGTACGGCCCGCCCGTGATCTGCTCCACGGCGGCCAGCCAGAGCGGGCCCCGGTCGCCCATGAGCTTGAACACGGCGTAGGCCATGAGGCCCTCGTCGCGGGTGACCATCTCCAGCGCCGTCTTGCCCTGCATCTGCATCACGGCCCAGATCAGCAGGCCGCTCATGACGCAGGCGGCGAACACGCCCGCCCGCACCAGCATGCGGCCCGCGGCGCGAAAGCCCGGCGCGGCCAGCACCACGCACCCGATGGCCAGCACCACCTCGGCGAACGTGGTGAGCGTCATGCTCAGGGCGGCCACGGCCACGGACAGGGCGCAGAGGCCCGCCTCCAGGAAGCGGCGCCGCGCCACCAGCCCCGGCAGCACGCCGCCGATGAAGCCCACGGCCAGGAAGACCATCATGCCGTGGAGAAAGCGCACCATCAGCAGCAGCGCCGCCAGCGACACCACGGCGGTAAGCTGGCGCGTGAGCCGGGCCACGCCCTCGGGGCCCGCGCGGCGCACGACGACGATCCCCCACAGGAACCCCGCCACGGCCAGCATGGCGCGGGGGCCCTGCGACCAGCGGTTGTAGCCCAGGGCCTGCCCCTGCAGGCCGCCGGCGAGGACGGGGAGAAACGACACCAGGAAGAGCGGCAGGAGCCACCAGGGAAGCACGCCCCGGAACACCCTGCCCCCCCGCAGCAGCTCCAGCACCACCCGCGCGAAGGCGGCGGCCAGGATGGCCAGGGGGGCCGTGAGCTCCACCCCCGCCAGGGCCACGAACGTCGTGGCCTCGGGAAAGACGAACGGCGCCGTGGCCGTGCTGACGAGCCCGTGCGCGTCCCGGCCGGAGAGGGTGCCCAGGGACGGAAGGGCCAGCAGCAGCACCGTGGGCAGGTAGCGCCGGTCCGCGGCGAAGACGGCGGCGGCGCTCACGGGCACGGCGAGCAGGGCCGCGACCTCGCCCACCGTGCCGCCCCGCAGCTGCAGGAGCACCAGCACGACGGACAGGGCCGCCGACAGGTTGCTCACGCGCAGCAGGGGATGGCCCCGGAGCGCGGCCCCGGAGCCCCGGTACGGCGCGCGCGCCGCGAACGCCTGCGACGCGCTCACGGGCCCCCGGCCGGACGGCCCCGGAACGCGCTCGGGGCGTGGATGGATCTGCGCTTCATCGCCTTGCAGCTCGTTTCGTTGGGCGGCGGCACGGCCGCCGCGCGCCCGCGGCGGCCCGGGGCGCGAAGGTCCTTCACGACGTCACGCGCCCGGGAGCAGCGCGGCCAGCCGCGCGCGAAAGCGCGGGAGGGAGAAGTGCTCCTCCACCCAGCGCCGGCCCCGGGCCCCCATCTCCGCGGCCCGCGCGGGGTCCGCCAGCAGCTCGGCCGCGGCGCGGGCCACGGCCGCGGGATCGCGCGGGTCCGCCAGCACGCCCGTCTCCCCGGGAGCCACGGCGTCCGGCGCGCCGCCCTCCGTGCTCGCCACCACGGGCCGGCCGCACGCCTGCGCCTCCAGGTAGACGATCCCCAGCCCCTCGCCCGTCCACAGCCCGCGTCGGGGGCGGTCCACCCGGCTGGGCATGGCGAACACGCCGCACCCGCGGTACGCGTCCAGCAGCGCCGGGAACGGCACGCGGCCGGCGAACTCCACCCGGTCCGCCACGCCCAGGGCGGCGGCCTCGCGCTCCAGGTCCGGCCGCCAGTCCCCGTCGCCCACCACGCGGAGGGTCACGGGGCGGCCCAGGCGCGCCTCCAGCGGGCCCAGGGCGCGAAGGAGGACGTCGTGCCCCTTGTAGCGCTCCGCGCGGGCCAGCCGGCCCACCACCAGCAGGTCCGCGCCCGGGGCGGCGGGCGCGCCGGGGGTGTAGAACTCCGTGTCCACGGGGTTGTGGACGAGGGCCAGCCGCTCCGGCCGCACCCAGGGCGACACCTGGTCACGGGTAAAGCGGCTGACGGCCACCACGCGGTCCGCCCAGGCCAGGTCGCGGGCGATGCGCGCCCCCGCCTGTCCCCACACCTCGATGCCGTGGGCCCACGCCCAGCAGGCCGGCCGCCCGGGCCGGCCGTCCAGGCCGTGCCGCAGGGGCGGGAGCAGCCAGGGGTGCGCCGCGATCACCAGGTCGAAGCGGTGGGCGCCGCGGGCCGCCTCGCGGGCCAGCCGCACGCGCCAGAGACCCCGGGCGTCCAGGGAGCGCGCGACGCGCCCGCCGCGCTGGGGCGCCAGCCCCCGCGCGGCGGCGCCGTCCACCTCCTGGGGCCCGGCCTGCGCGACGCTCCACACCTCCACGGCGGCGCCCAGCGCTCCCAGGCCGCGGGCGATCTCCCAGCCCACCGCCTCCAGCCCGCCGCCCCGGCTCCAGTGGAACACCACCACCAGCACCCGCAGCCCCCCCGCGCTCACGCCGTTCAACCCGGTCCCCTCCGTTGCCGTGCGGCCGCCGGCCCGCGTCCGCTCCGGGCGGATCAGCCGGCCTGAAGATAACGGCGGCGCGCCGGCCCGTCGACCACCGGACCGGCGCGGACTCATCTCATCGGACGAGCCGGGTCCACGATCACCGCGGCGCCCGCTCCACCCGTCTCCGATCCGCCGCTCCGTCGACTCCGCGGCGTCCACGTCCGCCCGCCGATCCGCCGCGCCCTTTCCGCATCCGCCGCGGGACGCGGAAGCCGCGGATCAGCGCCCGTGGGCGGCGAGCACGCGGTCGTACACCTCCATCACCCGCTCCACGGCGGGACCGGCGGAGTAGCGCGCGCGGGCGGCGCGGTAGGCGGCCTCGCCCATCCGCCGCCGCAGGTCGTCGTCGCCCAGGATGCGGGCCAGCGCGTCCGCCAGGGCCGCCGGGTCGCCGGGGGGCACCAGCAGCCCCGTCTCGCTGTCGTCCACCAGCTCGTCCAGACCGGCCAGCCGCGACGCCACGGTGGGCCGCGCCATGGCGGACGCCTCCACGGCCGGCCGGGCGAAGTGCGGCCGCGTGGCGGGAAAGACGACCACGTCGCTGGCGGCGAAGAGCGGCGCCACGTCGTCCGCGAAAGGGAGCTGCACGAGGGCGTCCGCGAGCCCCAGCCGCTCGATCTCCCCCCGCACCCGCTGGGAGACCGTCCCCGCCCCCACCAGCGGCAGCACGGCGCGGGCGGCGCGGGCGGGCAGGCGGGTGCTCTGCGCGTACACGCTGCCGGGCATCAGGCAGCGCAGGCCGGGAAAGCGCTCCCGCAGCCGCGCCACGGCGCCCAGCAGGGGAAAGATCCCCTTGACGGGGCTCCATCCGCCCACGTACAGCAGCACGGGCGCGTCCGGGGCGATCCCCAGCCGCGCGCGCACGGCCCCCCCGTCCATCCAGCGGTCAAAGCGGGAGAAGTCCACGAAGTTGGGGATGACGAGCCCGCGCTCGCCCCCCACCCACGCCCGCCGGTCCGCGTGGCTGATGAACACCAGCTCGTCCACGGCCATCATCCGCGCGCGGATGGCGCGGTACCGCGGCCCCCGCGCGGGGAGCGGCGGCTCGCGCACGTGCCACACCGTGGGGATCCCCTCGCGGACGAGCGCCTCGGCGCAGGGGCTCAGGGGCATGGAGTTCAGGTGCACCAGGTCCGCCCCCACGTGCCGCACCAGTTCCAGCGTGCTGCGCTGGCTGGAGCGCCAGTGGCGCGCCACGTCCGCCAGGTGCGCCCAGGTGGACGGGCGGTGCAGCGGCTGGGGGGCCACGGTGCTGTGGTCCCACGGGTGGATGCCCCGCCACGGGACCGTGCGGATGCCGGCGCCCTCGTACAGGCGCGCGAGCTCGTCCGCCGGGCGCACGAGGGCCACCACGGGCGTAAAGCGCGCCGGGTCCAGCCCCTGGATGGTGTACAGCAGGCTCATGGCCGAGCCGCCCAGGGCCGCCGCGTGCTGCACGTACAGGACGGTGCGGGGGGCGGACGTCACGCCGGCAGCTCCAGGCCGTGGTGCTCCAGGCAGGCGGCCAGGATCGTGTACGCCCACAGCCGGTGGCTGCGCGACCGCCCGCCGTCCGCCTCGGCCTCCAGCCCGCGCAGGAACCCCGGCGCGAACAGGGCCCGCGCCGGCGGCGAGGCCAGCATCTCCCGCGCGCGCCCCCGCAGCGTGGTCTTGAGCCAGTGGGTGAGGGGGAGCTCGAAACCCATCTTGGGGCGCTCCACGATCTCCCGCGGCAGCACGTCGGCGGCCGCGTCGATGAGCACCCGCTTGCCCTGGCGCCCCCGCAGCTTGTGCTGGGGCGGGAGGGCGAAGGCGTACTCGGCCAGGCCGTGGTCCAGCAGCACGGGGCGCACCTCCAGCGAGTGCGCCATGCTCATGGCGTCGGCGTCGCGCAGCAGGGTGTCGCGCATGTACCCCGTGGCCTCCGTGTAGCTCACCTGGGCCAGGGGGTCCAGCCCCGGGCGCAGCGACGCCGCGTGGTGCCCCTCCTCCGCGTCCGGGAGGGCCCGGCGGAACGCGGGGGAGACGGCGCGCCGCTTCTCGCCGTCCGTCATCAGCCGCCGCAGCTGCGACAGCCGCTCGTCGGGCGCGGCCACGAGCGCCTGCAGGGGCATGCGCCAGCGCCCGGGAAGCAGCGCGCCCGCGCTCCCCGCCAGGGCGCGCGCGGCGGGCACCCCCGCGGGCGCCATCCGCGCCATGCGCTGCAGCCGGTGAAAGTGCGGGTACCCGGCGAACAGCTCGTCCCCGCCCAGCCCGGAGAGGGAGACGGTCACCCCCGTCCGGGCCGCCTCGGAGACGAGCCAGGTGTTGGTCCCGTCCACGCTGGGCTGGTCGAGGTCGCCCACGACGCGGTCGAACACCCGCGCCGCGTCGGCGCCCGTGACCACCACCTCCGTGTGCTCGGCCCCGAAGCGCTCCGCCGCCAGCCGCGCCCACGCAAGCTCGCTGAGGGCCGCGTGCGAGGTGTCGAACCCCACCGAATAGGTACGGATGGGATGCCCGGCCAGCCGGCTCATGAGCCCCACCACGAGGGTGGAGTCGATCCCCCCGCTCAAAAAGGCGCCCACGGGCACGTCGGCGATCAGGTGCAGGCGGGTGGCCTCGTCCAGCCGCGCGCGCACCCCCTCCACGGCCTCGGCGTAGCCGATCCCCGCCAGCTCGCGCCGCAGGGTCCGCGTCTCCGCCTCCAGGTCCCACCAGCGCTCCACGACGGGCTCGCCCCCGGGACGCAGCCGCAGCCAGTGCCCCGGCAGCAGCGCCCGCACCCCGCGGACGATGGTGCGCGGCTGGGCCACGGCCCCGTGCGACAGGTAATCCCACACGGCCTGCGGGTCCGCCTGCCGCGGGACGCGCCCGCTGGCCAGCACGGCCCGCACCTCCGAGGCGAACAGGAAGGACCCGTCCGGCGCCGTGGCGTGGTACAGCGGCTTGATGCCGAAGCGGTCGCGGGCCAGGAACAGCTCGCCCCCCGCCGCGTCCCACACGGCGAAGGCGAACATTCCCCGCAGCCGCGGCAGCACCGCCGCGCCCCAGCGGGCGTAGCCGGCCAGGATGACCTCCGTGTCCGTGTGGGAGACGAAGGTCTCGCCCAGGGCCTCCAGCTCCGCCCGCAGGGCGGCGTAGTTGTAGACCTCGCCGTTGTAGACGATGCGCAGCGCCCCGCGCGCCATGGGCTGGTGCCCCGCTGCGGAGGTGTCGATGATGGACAGGCGGCGGTGGGCCAGCCCCACCGCCGCCGTGTCGTCGTAAAAGAGGCCCGCGTCGTCCGGGCCGCGGTGGGCGATGGTGCCCAGCATGGCCGGCAGGGCGTCGCGCGCCCCAGGCCCCACGAACCCCGCGATCCCGCACATCAGCCGGCGTGCGCGCTGCCGGCGTGCACGTACAGCCGGTTGTGAGGCAGGAACTCCGGCGGAGTGGCGCCGCGGTACCCCTCCCGCGCCAGGAACGCCTCCAGCGTCGCGATGCTGTGCCCGTAGCGCACCAGGTGCTCCTCCTGCACCTCCAGCAGCAGGTCGGGGCGGTCGCGGCGCAGCAGGCCCACCGCTCCCGCGAGCGCCAGCGGCTCCGCGCCCTCCACGTCGGCCTTGATGAACGCCACGGGTCCCATGCCCTCCCGCGCGGCGACGTCGTCCAGCGTGGCCACCTCCACGGTTTCGCGGGGCCCCTCACCCGCGGCGGCGCCCGCGTCCAGCACGAGGTGGTTGTCGGTGTAGCGGGCGCTCGTCATCTCCAGCGTTCCCGGCCGGTCGGCCAGGGCCAGCCGGTGCACGCGCACGCGGTCCGTCAGCCCGTTGCGGCGCACGTTCACGCGCAGCCAGCCGCACGTGCCCGCCACCGGCTCGAACGCGTGGAACCGCAGGTCAGGCCGCCGAACGGCCAGGTTCACGCTGAAGGTGCCCAGGTTGGCGCCCAGGTCCAGGACGGTGCCCCCCCGCGCGAGCCGGCGGGCGCAGTGCTCCATCTCCGCCTCCTCGTGCAGCACGCCTTTCTCCGCACCGTACGCCCCCCAGCCGGGGACGTAGACGAATTCCGCTCCCCACGGGCTGCGGAAGAACCCGCCCTCGAGGGTGAGGACGGCCTCGCCCAGCGCATGCTCGCGCATGAGCGCCTGCCCCTCGCGCAGCCACCGGGTGATGCGCGCCTCGGGAGGCGGACGCACCACCTGGTACAGGGCCATCGCGCCCGGCACCTTCTTCACGAGGCCGCGAAGTGTCTCCAACCGTCTGTGTGCCATGCGGAAAGACCGTTCTGTCTCGGTGGATGGCGGACCGCCGCGCGCTCCGTAAAGCCGCGAAGGCCCGCGGTGTCCTTCGTGCGAGGGCCGGCCGGCCCCGGCGAAGCACTTCACGGGGGGCGCGCCGTCGGCCCGGCCCATCCCCGACACGCGGGGACGGCCGCGTGCCCGCGCCCCGCCGCGGCGCTCACCCCCCGCGCAGGTTGGCGCGCAGCACCCGGCCCACGATCTGCGCCGCCCGCACCCCCTGGCGCAAGCGCGCCAGGGCCGCCAGGGCCGCCCGCTCGGCGGCCGGCAGCGTCTCGTGTCCCCGCAGGGCGAGCCGCATCCCCGCGAAGTACTCCGCGTTCGGGCGAAGGTAGGCGTCGCGGTAGGTCCGGGACCGCACCACCACGTGGAGGGCCTTGCGCGCGCCCCGCGCCAGCGGCGAGCGCGGGGCCGCGGGGTCGGGGGGGGGCGGCGCCGGGAGCCGCGGCGCGTTCACCCGG
>NZ_DASURI010000774.1:0-2664 GCF_036280135.1 Longimicrobium sp. | reverse complement strand
CGCCGGCGGTTGGTGGCGAAGATGGCCCCCGCCGCGTCGTCCCAGCGCGTAACGACGTTCTCCACCGTTTCCTGCGGCAGCCCGCCCAGCACCAGGTGCGCATAGCTGAACGCGGACAGGCGCCGCGTCTGATGCCCCTCGTTGGTCACGCGCAGGCGGACGACCTTCACGGGCCCGCGCCGCGGCACGAACATCGTGGTCTCCTGCCGCAGCTCCAGGCTGGTGTGCAGGAACCGCGTGTAGCCAAACCCGTGGCGCACCTCGTACCAGCCGTAGCCGGGGTTCGGGCCCGGCGTGGGGGACCAGAAGCGCTTTTCTCCCTCCTCGTCGCGCAGGTGCAGCGCCTCGCCGTGCGGGTCGCTGACGGGATCGTTGCTCCAGGGCGTCAGCCGGTTCTCGCGGCTGTTGGCCGCCCACGTGCTGGCGGCGCCGCTCTCGGAGACGAGAAAGCCGGCCTCCTCGTTGGCGATGACGTTGGTCCACGGCAGGGGCGGCCGCACCGGCGGGTAGCGCCATCCCGGCAGCCGGATCACGTACTCGCGCCCGTCCTGGGAAAACCCGCCGAACCCGTTGAAGAAGTGCAGCGCCTCCGGGAACGGGGCCGGATCGTCGCGGGTGGGGAGCCACGCCTCCTGGTACAGGTCAGGGACCCTGTCGTACCAGTTCTCCGCCCCCTCCTCCTCTTCCGGGGGCATCCCCATGAGGGACAGCGCGCCCAGCCCGTGCGCGTTGCGCATCCACGACGCGGGTACGGCCACGGCGGCGGCCCGCTCCTCCTCCCCGCCGTCGTCGTCCAGCCACACCTCGTCCGCCTCACCGGCGGCTTCGAACGCGGCCAGGGCCAGCTCCAGCGTGGCGTACCGGTCGGCGATGGCCCGCGCCTGCTCCCGCGTGCGTCCCGCGCCCAAGATCACCACGAACTCGGTCACGTCCTCCGCCGGGACATCGATCTGCTGGCGGATGCTGAACACGGGGTCCAGCACGTTGCCCACCGTGCTGGAGAGCTGTCCCGTGGGCAGCACGGCCCGCGGGTCCGCGAGGGAATGCCCCCGGCCCACGAAGCGGGACCGGTCGGTCTCGTACTGCACCGGGCGCACCCGGTACTCGTTCTCCGGCACCCGCACGGCGTGCACGGCCCAGAGCGGCGCGTCGTCGGGGCTGCGCAGCCGGCGGGACGCGAGCAGCGCCTCGCGTTCGGCATCCCACTCCGTCTGCACGAACAGCTTGCTGAACGCGGGATGCGCGGCGTCGCCGGTGGGCGTGTTCAGCGCCAGCTCGGCGTACGTGGTAGCGTACACCCGCCGGTCGTCGTGGTGAAAGTTGTTGACGCGCACCCTGCGCAGCTCCGCGTCGCCCTCCGGGGCCAGCCGCACCTGGACGTGGACGTGGATCTCCTTGCCCGTGCGGTTGAACGCGGGAAGCGCCGGGTCGTACCCGTGGATGCCCTCCCGCATGGGCTGCGCGCCGGCGGACAGCTCGTCCGACCCGCGCCAGTTGTCCAGCCAGATGAAGAGGCCCTCCGCGTCGCGCGTGCGGTCGGCGGACCAGCGGGTCAGGGCCAGCCCCTCCCAGCTGCTCATCCCGCCCCCGGCCAGCGTGAGCAGCGTGGCGTAGCCGCCCCGTCGCAGGACGGCGTTACGCGTCTGGAAGCTGCGAAAGGGATCGTACTCGTCTTCGTCTGTCATCCTGCCAATCTGCGGATCTGTCGTAATGGTCGGGCCTTACGGCCGCGGATGGGTCTTGCGGTGCGCCCACAGCCAGCGGGCGAACGCGTCGGTCGTCAGCAGGTCCACGGGCACGCGGTGCTCGCCCGCGTCGTACTCCCAGAACGTCACGCGCGCGCCCGGCACGGCCGCCAGCACGGGCAAAAACGCGCGGTCGGGGCCGATGGGATTGGCCTCGTCGCTGTTTCCGTGGATGATCCACAGCGGCGTGCGCGCCGTCCGCTCCGCCTGCGCCGGGTCCGGCACGCCCGCGATGGGGATGGCCGCCGCGAACAGGTCCGGCCGGTGCGCCACGGCCTGGAACGTCGTGGACCCGCCCATGGAAAAGCCGATGGCGTACACGCGCGACGGATCGATCGGCAGCTCCTGGCGCAGGCGGTCCACCAGCTCCAGCGCCGTGAAGAGCGGCCGGCCCGGTGTGCTTGCGCGCCGCGCGGAGTCCGGCGGCGCCGTGTAGTTGGCGCTGCGCTCGGGCATCTGCGGTGCCAGCACGTACGCCGGGTACGCGCGGCGGATCTCCGGGCGCGCCCACGCCCTGGGGAACCGGTCCAGCTGCCTGGCGTTGTCCGTGCCCATCTCGCCCGAGCCGTGAAAGACGACCACGAGCGGATAGCGCTCGCCCGGCCGCGCGTTCTCCGGCGCCAGGAGCCGATACGGCATCTCCACGCCGTTGCTGCCGCGAAAGGTGCGCGCCTGCCACACATCTGCCGGCATCTGCTCGATGATGCGGACGGCGCTGTCCGCGCGCGCCTGCGCCTCCGCCGAAAGCGGCGGGACGAGCCGATAGCCGGGCGCGGGATCGGGCCCGGCGCCCCGCGACGCGGCACCGGGCGGACCGCACGCGGCGAGGAGCGCGATGCCGGCCAGGCGCGTGATGCCTGCCAGGAGCGACGGCATCCAGCGGGAACGGATGGCTCGCGCGGGACGCCGGGCGCCCCCC
>NZ_DASURI010000773.1:0-8847 GCF_036280135.1 Longimicrobium sp. | reverse complement strand
CCTTGCGCTCGATCATCTTGGCCTTGCTCTGGGCCTGCCGGGCCTTGCTGGCCTTGGCCTTGAACTTGTCGACGAACTTCTGGTGGTGCGCGATCTCCTTTTGCCGGCCCTCGATCTCCTTTTCCTTGCGCTCGCGGTCCTCCACCTTCTGCACCAGGAAGTCGCTGTAGTTGCCGTGGTACAGCGTGACCGTCTGGTAGTCCACGTCCAGGATGCCCGTGGCGATGTTGTCCAGGAAGCGGTGGTCGTGGCTCACGACGGCCACGGGGCCGTCGTAGTCCTGGAGGAACTTCTCCAGCCAGCGGATGGAGAGGATGTCCAGGTGGTTGGTGGGCTCGTCCAGCAGCAGCACGTCGGGGCTGCCGGCCAGCACCTGCGCCAGCAGCACGCGCAGCTTGAAGCCGCCCGACAGCGTCGAGAGCGGCTTGCGGTGCTGCTCGGCCGGGATGCCCAGGCCTTCCAGGATGGTGGCCGCGCGCGCCTCGGCCGTGTAGCCGTCCAGCCGCTGCACGGTCTCCTCCAGCTCGCTGAACCGGTCCACGTCGAACTCCACGTGGGCGTTGGCCAGCAGGGCCTCCTTGGCCACCATGGCGTCCCACAGCTCCGGGTGGCCCATGAGGGCGACCTCGAGCACTTCCTGGTGCTCGTACAGGAACTGGTCCTGGCGCAGAACGCCCAGGCGCGCGGACTTGGGGATGGAGACGACGCCCTTGGTGGCCTCGGTGTCGCCGCTCAGGATGCTGAGCAGCGTGGTCTTGCCCGAGCCGTTGGCGCCCACGATCCCGTAGCGCTCGCCCGGGTTGAGCTGGAACGAGGCATCGGCGAAGAGGATGCGGTCGCCGAAGGACTTTTCGAGGTTGGATACGGAGATCATCCCGTAATCTAATCAAAACGCACGCTTTTGTGGACCCTCGGGGGTGCAGCGGGTCCGCGATCGCGTGGAACGGCAACGACGAACTGCGTTTCACACGGCACTTCGTGCACGGCACTGCGTGAACGGTTGGTCCGTGCACCGGGCACCCCCGTGCTGACGGGCAGGGGGCCGGGTTGGGCACCGGCCAACCGTTCACGCAGTGCCGCTCACAACATGCCGTTCACGCAGTGCCGTGTGCGCCCGTCGTTCCCCTCGCGGAAGCCAGCAAAGCAGAAGGGCAGCGGGAGAGACAAATCTCCCCCGCTGCCCCTGCCCTGCCGTCCGCCGATCAGCGCGCCAGCTCGCGCAGCACGCCGGCTAGGGCGCGCACCTTCTCCGGGTCGCGGGCGCCGGCGGCCTCGCCGTCCAGCTCCGTGGCGATGCGCGTGAGGGCCGTGCGGCGGGCGGCGCCGCGGGCACGCTCGGCGGCCGCGACGTCGCGCTGCAGGCGCATGGTGCGCGTGGCCGGCATGCCGCCGTTGCGGGCCAGCTGGTCCACGTACGCCTTGGCCACGCTGAAGTGCGCCGGCCACGTCCAGCGCTCCTGCAGCTGCGGGTTGAACTCGCGCATCCGCACCAGCTTCGCCGCGTCGATCTCGTTCTGCGACAGGTACTCGCTGGGCACGAGCTCGAACACGTCCAGCCCGCGGCCGATCTCCGAGCCGTAGATGCGGCCGTTGTACCAGTAGGCGCTCCAGAAGCCGCCCAGCACCGCCTGCTGCGCGTTCATGGGGCCGCGATCGAAGAACGCGACTTCCACCGGGTGCGCCGGGTCCGTGAAGTCAAAGATGGACATGCCCCCCTGGTACCACGCCTGCACCATCAGGTCGCGCCCCGGCACGGGGATGAGCGACCCGTTGTGGGCCACGCAGTTCTCCTGCGCCGTCTGCGGGGCCGGCAGCTTGTAGTAGCCCACCTGCCGCAGCTCGCGGTTGTTGAGCGTGAAGATGGCGTCGGCGCCCCACTCGGGCTTGTCGGAGTCACGGCAGCGCGGCTGGGTGCCGCCGCCCCACTCGTCCGTGAACAGCACCGTGCTCCCCGCGTTGTTGAACGTGGCCGAGTGCCAGTACGCGAAGTTGGGGTCCGTGACCTCGTCGATGCGCACGGGGTTGGCCGCGTCGCGGATGTCCAGCAGGATGCCGTTGCCCGCGCACGCGCCCGCCGCCAGCCCGATCTCCGGGTAGACGGTGATGTCGTGGCACTGGTTGGTGGTGGCCGTCTGCTGCGTGCCCTCGCCGTGGCGGCCGCCGGGCCACAGGCCGGCGATGTTGCCCGTCTGCGCGTCGGCGAAGATGCGCGGCGCGTTCACGATGCGCGCGTCCTGCGGCCGGGCCAGGGGCACGCGGATGACCTCGATGCGGAAGTAGGACGTGGCCGTGTCCTGCTGGGGCGTGGCGCCCGAGCACCCCGCCAGCTCCGTGGCCGGGCGAACGCCGCTGGTGCCCTGCACGTAGACGTAGACGTTCTGCCGGTCGTCCGGGTCCGTCACCAGCGTGTGCGTGTGCGAGCCGCGGCAGGTCTGCACGGCCGCCACCTGGCGCGGGCGGTCCAGGTTGCTGATGTCGAAGATGCGCACGCCGCGAAAGCGGTCCGCGCTGCTGGCGCCCTGCACGCCGCCCGTGCCGCAGTCCACGCGGCCGCGCGTCTCTTCCACGGACATGAACAGCAGGTTGCCCATCACCGACACGTCGCCCTGGCCGCCGGAGCACACCAGCGAGCTGCGCAGGCGGGGGCGGGCCGGGTTGGACACGTCCCACACCTGGAACCCGTTGAAGTTGCCCTGGAAGACGTGGTTGCCGCTGAACGCCAGGTCCGAGTTGGCGAAGCCGAAGTCGCCCATCTCGGCCGGGTTCACGAAGCCCTGCGGGCGGTCGGAGTGGGAGACCAGCCGCAGGTTGCGGATCGCCTGGCCGGCGTCGCTCCACCCCGCGCTCAGGCCGATCCGCGGGTCGCGGGCCTGGGCGCCGGCCGGGGCCGCGGCCAGCAGGGCGCCGGCGGCCAGCACCGCCAGCCGCGCCATCGCTTGCGTGTTCATCTGTGGTCTGCTGAAGTGTTGATGCGTGCCGCGTCAGCGCGGCGCGGTAGGGGAAAGCGGTCCTTCCAGGAGCGCCTGCATGCGGCCGATCTCCATCCGCTGGTCGGCGTCCACCTCGTTGGCCAGGGCAAAGATGGACGGCTCCTGCCCGCCCCCCTCGCTGGCGAACAATTCCGCCACCATTTGCAGCGCGCCCTCGTGGTGGCGGATCATCAGCTCCAGGAACATGCGGTCGAACGCCGGGCCCGATGCCGCCGCCAGGGCCGCCATCTGCTCCGGCGTGGCCATCCCCGGCATGTCCGCGTGCGACGAGTCCGCCGCCCCATCGTGGGATGCGTGGGCGCCGCCGTGCCCCGCGTGCGCGTCCATCGCGGGAGCGCCGTGGGCCTGCAGCCAGCGGTGCATGGTGGCCATCTCGTCGCGCTGGGAAACGTCGATGCGCTCGGCGAGCAGGCGCAGGTCGGCGCGCTGCGAGCGGGTGGGCACCAGGGCGGCCATGTCCAGGGCCTGCTGGTGGTGGCCGATCATCATCCGCACGAAGCGCACGTCCGCGTCGGTGTGGCGGGGCGCGGCCGCGGTGGTCCGCGTCTGCGCGGCCGCGTCCGGGGCGGGCACGGCGGCCAGCAGGGCGCCCAGGGCGAGGGTGATCCAGCCTGCCTTCATACGGTGCGGTCCTTCTCGGGATTCGGGCTGCCGCGCGCGTGGAACGGTCGTCCGTTCGCGCGGCGTGCAACAATGGGTTCCCCGCCGCCGCCCCGCAAGCGGTTTTCTTAGCACCCGGAGATGCGGTCGGGAACGATCGGCATCCTATCACCCCACCTAATCCCAGCGGTTCCATCCACTTACGGCAACAGCAACTGCATTCTCACGCAGAGCCGCAGAGGACGCAGAGTACTTCGTCGCGCGATGACGTTCCTCTGCGCCTCTGCGGCTCTGCGTGAGAATTCTTTTTCCTGACCATGAAAAGAGGCCGGGGCCCCCTCGCGGGAGCCCCGGCCTGCATCCGTCCCTGCCGTCCGCCGGTTAGCGGCTGGCGATGGGATCCGCGTTGCCGTCGGGGTCGCAGCTGGCGTTGCCGCTGCTGCGCACGCCGCCCAGCAGCAGGATGCCCGCCACGTGCGGCGCGGCCATCGACGTGCCGCTCATGGTGGTGGTGCCGCCGCCCTTCTTGGTGGACAGGATGCTCACGCCCGGCGCGGCGTAGTCCACCGGCGGGTTGCCGTAGTTGGACCACGAGGCCATGCAGCCGCTGCTGTTGATGGCCGAGATGGTGTAGATGTTGGAGCCGTTCACGCGGGCCGGCGTGAAGTTGTTGGCATCCAGGCCGTCGTTGCCGGCGGCCAGCACGAACTTGATGCCCTTGCCGGCGGCGTCGCTCACGGCCTTCTCCAGCGTGGCGTTGCTGCCGCTGCCGCCCAGGCTCATGTTGGCCACGTCGCCGCTGGAGCCGTTGGCCGCCACGTAGTTCACGCCCGAGATGATGCCGCTGTAGCTGCCGCTGCCGCTGTTGCCCAGCACGCGCACGGAGCAGACGTACGCGTTGGCGGCCACGCCCACCACGTCCTGGCCGTTGTTCTTGGCGGCGATGGTGCCGGCCACGTGCGTGCCGTGCCCGTTGCCGTCCGCCGGGCTGGTGCCGGCGAAGTACGTGTGGCAGGCGCGGCTGGTGTTGAGGTCCGTGTGGTTCAGGTCGATCCCCGAGTCGATGATCCACGCCGTCTTGCCCGTGCCGTCGCCGGCGCCGCCCACGCGGGTAATGCCCCACGGCGTGGTCTGCGTGGCGCTGCCGCCGCCGCCCGGACGCGCCGTCTCGCGCGGCAGGTCCAGCGTGACGATGTGGTCGCGCTCCACGATCTCCACGCGGGGGTCGCGGAGGATCCTGTTCAGGCGCTCCATGGGGATGGCCGCCGTAAAGCCGCGGGCCGCGAAGTGGCGGCGCGACATCACCGTCATCCCGGTCTCCTTGGCCAGCTCGTCCGTCACCGCGTCCACGTCCACGCCCGACTTGAACGTCACCACGTACACGGGGGCGGCGGACTGCGACGCCTCGGTGTCGGGGGCGGCCGTCGTGACGACGGAAGCGTCCTGGCACGCGGCCAGGGCAAGGGCGGCGAGGGCCGCGGCGGGCAGGGTGCGACGCATGACGTTCTCCTCTGCTGCGAACGAAGGGTGCGGACGCGCGTGGGGGCCCCGGGGGACCAGGGACAGGACGCGCCATCCGCCGAGAGTCGGCCCCGGGAGTGGCAAGCACGGGGCCCAAACCGCGCAGTCCGCACAAGCCGTTGCCGGGGCCGCACTTGTCCCCGTCCTGCACCGTTTCGCGCCGCAAAGCGGCCGCACCAGAATGGTGCACGTGAAACAGATCGGGGCGATGCGAACGGCGGCGCGGAACTTTCGTGGGCACCTGCCCGTCTCTCTGTTGCACGGGGGCCCCGGCCGCCTAGATTTGGCGCCCCCTTACCAACACCCGTTTTCATCGTCCGTGACCGTCCAGACGCCCGCCGCCCAACCCGAAGAGCCCCAGGTACGACCCGGCAGCAGCGGCCTGCAGCGGGTCCTGCGCTGGGTTTCGCCCGTCGTGGGGCTGGGCCTGTTCGCGGCGGCCGTGTGGGTGCTCAACCGCTCCCTGGCCGAGGTGAGCTACCGCGAGGTGCGGGCGGCCATCCACGGGCTTCCCGCGTCCGCGCTGCTGCTGTCCGTCCTCTTCACGGCCGCCAACTACGCCGTGCTGTGCGGCTTTGACCTGCTGGCGTTTCGCTACGTGGGCAAGCGGCTCACGGAGTGGAAGGTGGCCGTCACGTCGTTCATCGGCTACGCGGTGGCGAACAACGTGGGGTTCGCCATCATCTCGGGGACGTCGGTGCGGTACCGCTTCTACTCGCGCTGGGGGCTCGGCGGGGCCGACATCTCGCGCATCGTCGTCTTCTACACGGGCACGTTCTGGCTGGGGTTCCTGGTGCTGGCCGGGTGGAGCATGGCCGTGGACCCGCACCCCGGCCTGCGCGACCTGCTGGGCCCCGGCGTCGTGGCCGTTACGGGGTGGGCGCTGCTGGGCACGGCCGCGGCGTACGTGGTGGCGGCCGCCGTGCGCCGCGAGCCCGTGAAGATGTGGAAGTGGCACATCCCCGTGCCGCCCCTGCGCACGGTGGCCATGCAGTACCTGCTCAGCACGGTGGACTGGGCGCTGGCGGCCGCCGTGTTCTACGTCCTCCTGCCGCGGACGGAGCTCACGTTCTCGGAGTTCCTGGGCGCCTTCCTGGCCGCGCAGCTCGTGGGGCTGGTGAGCCACGTCCCCGGCGGCGTGGGCGTGTTCGAGGGGACGATGGTGGTCCTCCTCAAGCAGTACCTGTCGCTGGACCAGATCGTCTCGTCGCTCGTCCTGTACCGGCTCATCTACTACATCATCCCCCTGGGCGCGGCGCTGGCCATCCTGGTGGTGGACGAGGTGCGGCTGCGGCGGCACCACTTCGCCAGGTGGGGGAGCTGGTTCGGGACGATGTCGCTGCAGATCGCGCCGCGCATCCTGGCCATGTTCCTGTTCCTGGGCGGCGCGCTCCTGCTCGTCAGCGGCGCCACGCCCACGGAGCCGCACCGGCTGCGGTGGATCGACCACAACGTGCCCCTGGTGCTGGTGGAGGCGGGGTACCTCATCGGCAGCGTGGCGGGGGTGGGGCTGCTGATCGTCTCCAACGCCGTGGCGCGGCGGCTGGACATGTCGTTCGTCGTGGCGGCCACGTGGCTTTCCGCGGGGATCGGCGCGTCGCTGCTCAAGGGGGCGGACTACGAGGAGGCCGTGCTGCTGGGGCTGCTGCTGATCGCCCTCGTCGTCAGCCGGCCGGCCTTCGACCGCAAGGCGGACTTCTGGGACGCCCGCTTTTCGCCGGGGTGGATCTTTGGCCTCATCGCCGTCGTGGGCGCGTCCGTGTGGCTGGGCTTCTTTGCCTTCAAGCACGTGGAGTACAGCGACGAGCTGTGGTGGCGGTTCGCGCTGAACCAGGACGCGCCCCGGGCCCTGCGCGCCACCATGCTGGCCGTGGTGCTGCTGCTGGCCTTTGGCGTCATGCGCCTGCTGCGCCCGGCGGAGCCGACGATCATCCTCCCCACGGACGAGGACCTGGAGCGGGCGCAGGCCCTCATCGCCCGGCAGCCGTCCACCGTTCCCTACCTGGTCTACCTGCGCGACAAGACGCTGCTCTTTGGCGACGGCGACGCCATGCTCATGTACGCCGTGCAGGGGCGCACCTGGGTGTGCATGGGCGACCCCGTGGGCGAGCCGCGGGCCGTGACGGCCCTCATCCACCGCTTTTTCGAGCGGTGCGACGACTACGGCGGCGTCCCCGTCTTTTACCAGGTGAGCAAGGACCGGCTGCACCAGTACGCGGACTTTGGCCTGACCTTCGCGAAGCTGGGCGAGGAGGCGTTCGTGGACCTGGCCGCGTTCAGCCTGGACGGCGCGGATAAAAAGCCGTTTCGCCTGGTGCTCAACCGCTTCGCCAAGGCGGGGATGACGTTCCGCGTGGTGCCGGTGGAGGAGGTGCCGCTGCTGCTGCCGCGGCTCAAGGAGGTGTCGGACCTGTGGCTGCGGGAAAAGCGCGCGTCGGAAAAGGGGTTCTCGCTGGGCTTCTTTGACCCGGAGTACGTGCTGCGCTTTCCCGTCTGCGTGGTGGAGGCCGAGGGCCGGGTGGTGGCGTTCGCGACCGTGTGGCCGGGACCGGGGGGAACGGAGCTTTCGGTGGATTTGATGCGATACCGGCCCGACGCGCCCCGCAACGTGATGGAGGCCCTGCTGCTGCACCTGATGATCTGGGGACGCGACGGCGGATACCGGCGCTTCAACCTGGGGATGGCGCCGCTGAGCGGACTGGAGGTGAGCGCCATCGCGCCCGTGTGGACGCGCATCGGCAACTGGATCTTTCAGCGGGGCGAGGCCCTGTACAACTTCCAGGGGCTGCGGACGTACAAGGAGAAGTTCCACCCCGCGTGGGAGCCGCGCTACCTGGCCTACCCCGGCGGGCTGAACCTGCCGCGCATCACGGCGGACGTGTCGGCACTCATCGCGGGCGGCTACCGCAAGATCTTTCGCCGCGGCAAGGGCGCGTGAGGCGGTTCCTGTCGATGCTCGTAACCGCGGCGCTGCTGACGGGCGCCGCCGCGTGCAGCCACGTGCGCATTCCCGAGAACGCCGGGATGGAGAACGGCCGGATGCGCTCGCTGCCCCTGCGCCCCCTCCCTGCCCCGGCGGACTCGGCCGGCCGCGCGTTCGCCATCGTGCTCACGGGCGACGGGCCCACGGGTGGACTGGGCAAGCAGATCGCCCGGGACCTGTCCCAGGCGGGCGTGCCGTCCGTCATCTGGAGCTCCCTCCGCTACTACTGGACACCCAGGACGCCCGAGCAGGCGGCGCGGGACCTGGATGCCGTCATCCGCCACTACGCGGCGGAGTGGGGGCGTGACCGGGTGGTGCTGGTGGGGTACTCCATGGGCGCGGACGTGATGCCGTTCCTGGTCAACCGGCTGCCGGCGGACACGCGGGCGCGCATCGGGGGCGTGGCGCTGGTGGCGCTGGCGCACGACGCCGTGTTCGAGTTCCGCGTGGAGCAGTGGTGGGGCACCAGCAGCGCGCCGCGCCGGGCCACGCGGCCGGAGGTGGAGCGCCTGGGCGACCTGCCCGTGCTCTGCGTGTGGGCGCGTGGCGACGAGCTGGCGGCGTGCAGGCAGTTCGGCACGGCGCCCGTGCGCGTGATCGGGCTCACGGGCGGGCACCACTTCAAGGGCGACCGTCCGCGTCTTTTGCGTGTGATCCGCGACCTCGCGCTCCAGGCCAACGGTTCCGCGGCGCGCTGAGGTCGGGAGCAACTGCGAACTGCATTCTCACGCAGAGCCGCAGAGGACGCAGAGT
>NZ_DASURI010000772.1:0-5377 GCF_036280135.1 Longimicrobium sp. | reverse complement strand
GCCGTTTGGGTCCGACGCCATTTGATCGTCCGAGTAGAGGATGTGCGAAACGGGCTCAGCCGGGTCAATGGAGTTTAATCCGGCCGTCCAAACGGCGCGACCCTTCAATCGATCCCGATGCGGATCCGGCCGTCCACGGCCACGCCGCCCTCGGCGAAGGCCATCCACGGGTTCACGTCCATCTCGCGGATGGCATCGTGGTCGCCCACGAGCTGGCTGATGCGCTGGATGGCCTCCTCCAGCGCGCCCAGGTCGCTGGCCGGCTCGCCGCGCACGCCCTGCAGCAGCGCCGCCCCGCGGATGGCGCGCACCATCTCGCGCGCGTCCACGTCCGTCACGGGCTGCACGCGGAACACCACGTCCTTGAGCGCCTCCACGTAGATCCCGCCCAGCCCGAACATCAGCACGGGGCCAAACTGCGGGTCCAGCGTCATCCCGATGATCGTTTCCTTGCCGCGCCCCACCATCTTCTGCACGAGCACGCCGTCCACCGCGTCCGCGTCGATCCCCGCGCGGGCCGGCACCTCCGTCGTCATCCGCCCGAACGCGGCGCGCAGCTCCGCCTCGTCCTCCAGCCCCACGGCCACGCCGCCCACGTCGGACTTGTGGATGATGCGCGGCGACAGGACCTTGGCCACGACGGGATAGCCGATCTCCGCCGCCGCGCGCGCCGCCTCGTCCGCCGTCCGCGCCACGGCGTAGGGCGCCACGGGGATGCCGTACGCCTCCAGGACGCGCATCACCTCCGTCTCGGACAGCTTCTCGCGCCCCTCCGCCTTCGCCGCCGCGATGATGCCGGATACCGTGTCGCGGTCGGCGTCAAAGGCGCGCACCTGGCCCACAGGGCGCTCCAGCCAGCGGCGGTGGCGGTACATGGCGGCCAGCGCGCGCACACCGGATTCCGGGAAGCGATAGCCGGGGATGCCGGCCGCGTTCAGCTCCGCCAGGCCCTGCGGCAGTCCTTCGCGGCCCATCAGCACGGCGACGACGGGCTTTTCCGTCTGCCCGGCGGCCACGGAGACGATGGCCTCGGCCACGTCTTCCTGCCGCACGCCCAGCGGCGGGACGAAGGTGGCGACCACCGCGTCCACGTTGGGATCCGCCAGCACGGCCTCCACGGCGATGCGGTAGCTTTGCGGCGTGGCGCTGGCGATCATGTCGACGGGGTTGGCGAGCGACGCCTCTTCCGGGAAGTGCTTCGCCAGGAAGTCGCGCGTCTCCTGCGCCAGCTCCGTGACGACGAGCCCGTTCGCCTCGCACGCGTCGGCGATGATGATGCCGGGGCCGCCCGCGTTGGTGACGATGGCCACGCGGTTGCCGCGCGGCACCGGCTGGTGGCTGAACGCCATCGCCAGGTCGAACATCTCCTCCACGGTGTCCGCGCGCAGCACGCCGCACTGGCGCAGCAGGGCGTCCGTGGCCGCGTCCGTCCCCGCCAGCGCGCCCGTGTGCGACGACGCCGCGCGGGCGCCGGCGACGGAGCGGCCGGACTTGACGGCGATGATGGGCTTCTTGCGCGTGATCTCCCGCGCCAGCTGCGTGAACTTGCGCGGGTTGCCGAAGTTCTCCAGGTACATGAGGATGACGCCCGTGCGCTCGTCGTCGGCCCAGTACTGCACGAGGTCGTTGCCGCTCACGTCGGGCTTGTTGCCCACGGAGACGAACTGGCTGATGCCGATGCCGTACTCCGCCGCGTAGTCCAGGATGGTGACGCCCATGGCGCCGCTCTGCGACATGAACGACACGGGGCCGGCCGGCGGCATCGTGGGCGCGAAGGTGGCGTTCATGGAGCGGTCGGGCGCCGTGTTCAGCACGCCCATGCAGTTGGGCCCCACCAGGCGCATCCCGTACCGGCGGACGATCTCCATCAGCGCCTTCTGCCGCTCCACCCCGGATCCGCCTACCTCCGCGAAGCCCGCGGAGATGACGACGAGCCCCTTGACCCCCTTGCGCCCGCACGCCTCGGCCGCCTGGCAGACGTGCTGCTTGGGGACGACGATGACGGCCAGGTCCACCTCGTCCGGGATGGCCTCCACGGACGGGTACGCGCGGATGGAGTGCACCGCGTCCGCCGTGGGATTGACGGGGTAGACGGCGCCCGCGAACCCGTGCGTCACCAGGTTTTCCAGGATCTGGTAGCCGATGGTGTTGGGCTTTCGGCTCGCGCCGATGACGGCGATTGAGCGCGGGCGGAAGATGGCGTCGAGCATCGAACGGCGAGTGCGAAAGTGCGAAAGTGCGGAAGTGCGAGAGTGCGAAAGTGGAACTGCACTCGGCCGGGTCCGCGCGTGAAGGGCGGAGGCCCGGCGGCCGGCAATGTACCGGCGCGGCCGTCCACGCGCGACGGGGGAGAATCCCCGCCGCGTGTGCGGGAGTCTCCGCGACGCGCGGGCTTGTCGTCTGCGCGGTCCGCGAATCAAAACGGCGGGCCGGGTGTACCTTCGCGCATCGGCCGCGGCGGCGTTATCTTTCGTGCGGCCCATCCGCTTTCCAGCGAATTTCCCGATGCCGACCATCCGCCGCCCCTCCATCCTCGCCGGTCGCCTGGCGATCGTGCTCTTCGCGCTGCTGGTGGGCGCGTTCGCCGCGCCGCGCGACGTGCACGCGCAGCCGGGCGGCGGGCACGAGCACCACGGGCAGGGCGCGCGCGACCCCAAGGCCGACAAGCGCCACCCGGCGCCGCGCCCCGGGATCACCGCCGCAAACGTGCTGAGCGCCGAGGTGGTGCCGGAGCGGGCGCGCGACGCGTACACCATCGCCGCGCGCATCCCCGAGGTGTTCGACGGCCTGTTCTGCTACTGCGACTGCCACGAGCGGGACGGCAAGCGCTCGCTGCTGGAGTGCTACGAGGACGACATGGCGACCACGTGCGGCATTTGCCAGGGCGAGGCGCGCCTCGTCGGCGAGCTGCACGCGCAGGGCAAGACCCTCGCGGAGATCCGCGCCGCCATCGACGCCCGCTACGGCGACTGAGCGCCGGCATCGGCTCGGCGGACGGCGAACCTTCTCCTGCTCCGGCGGGGGAGGGTTTTTGTTTGGCGGATTGATGAGCTCGCCTCCGGCACCTCGCCGAGCGAAGGGATTCGCGCCAGGAGAAATGGCGACGTCCGCGCGTCCAGAGCGAATGAATTCGCCGCTGGAAATTCGCGAAGTCCGCCTGCGCGGACTGCCCCAGCGGAGGCCGACCAATGTGCACCGATGCGGCCGTCGAGCAGTTGAAGCCTCACGCAGTTTGTGAGGCTTTCCGCAGGCGTTGCGGCGACTTTAGTCGCTCGATGCCGGCGCCCTCGCCGGGCGGCGGCGCGCATTGGTGGTTGAAGCCTCGTTCGCAACGCGCGTCAGCGCGAGACGGGGCTTATGGCCGTCCCAGCGGCGGGTTTACCCGCTCAGGCTGGGAGCTGACGTCGCGGCTGATGGCCTGACCGCCGTCCCACCGATCCGCATCCCGCCGTTCTCCCCTCTCCGCGAGGAACGAGCGGGGAGGGGTCGGGGGAGGGGCGGGTTGCTGCCGGCGCGATCCATCCTCATCCGCTCCATCCCTTCCTCATCCGCTCGATCCCGCCTCATCCGCCCTCCCATCCCCTCCCATTCCGCCTTCCCCAACCCGGCCCCACTCTTGAACATCGGCGCCCGGCGGTTGAACCGTCCGGCGCCCCCCGTGTATATTGCGCCCATGTCCAGCAACGCCATCGACCTGCTCAAGCGCGGCTCCGTGCCGCTGTACCTGGCGCCCCAGGCCGGCGTCAGTGAATCGCCGTTCCGCCGGCTGTGCCGCTCGTTCGGCGCGGACGTCGTCGTCAGCGAGTTCGTGTCGGCGGAAGGCATCCGCCGCCACGACCGCCGCACGCACGGCTACCTGCGCTTCAACGACGAAGAGCGCCCCATCGGCATCCAGATCTTCGGCGCCGAGCCCGAGGCCATGGCCGAAGCCGCGCGCCTGGTGGAAGAGGTGTACGAGCCGGACTTCCTGGACATCAACTTCGGCTGCCCCGTCAAGAAGGTGGTCAACCGCAATGGCGGCTCCGGCTGCCTGCGCGACCTGGACCTGGTGCAGTCCATCATCCGCGCCGTGAAGTCCGCCATCAGCATCCCCACGACGGTCAAGATCCGCAGCGGCTTCACGGAAGACACGCGCGACCCGGTGGGCATTGCCCTGCGCTGCCAGGACGCGGGCGCCGAGGTGCTCACGCTGCACGCGCGCACGCGGACGCAGATGTACGGCGGCCACGCCAACTGGGACGAGATCGCGGCCGTCAAGGCGGCGCTCAGCATCCCCGTCATCGGCAACGGCGACGTGTGGACGGGGGAAGATGCCAGGCGGATGCACGACCACACGGGCTGCGACGGCATCATGATCGCCCGCGGCAGCCACGGCGCGCCCTGGCTGTTCTCGCAGGCCCGCGCGGCGCTGGAGGGCCGGCCCGTCCCGGCCGACCCGGGCGCGGCCGAGCGCTTTCGCATCGTCATCGAGCACGCGCGCCTGGCCATCGCCTGGGAGGACGACGAGGAAAAGGCGATGATCGAGTTCCGCAAGCACCTGGGCTGGTACACCAAGGGTCTGCCCAACGGGCGGTTCCTGCGCCAGGAGCTGTTCGCCGTGACGAAGCTGGAAGAAGCGGAGCGGCAGCTGGAACGCTACCTGGCGCAGGTCGAGCAGGTGGCGGCGTGACGCCGGAGGGCCTGCGCGCGCTGCTGGCCGACGTGGCCCGCGGCGCCGTCGCGCTGGAGGACGCGGAGCGGCGGCTGGCCTGGGCGCCGGTGGAGAACCTGGACTTTGCCCGCGTGGACCACCACCGCGCGCTGCGGCAGGGCTTTCCCGAGGTCGTCTTTGGCCAGGGCAAGACGCCGGAGCAGATCGCGGCCATCGGCGAGCGCATTGCCGCGCGGGGCGACGGGTTCCTGGCCACGCGCGTGGACGCGGCCGCGCACGACCTGCTGCGGGCCGCGCTGCCGGGCATCCAGATCAACGTCCTGGGCCGCACGGCGTGGCTGCCGGCGACCAACGCTGTCGAGCGAAAGGCGCGCGGCACCGTGCTCATCGTCACGGCGGGGACGAGCGACCTGCCCGTGGCGGAGGAGGCGGCCGTCACCGCGGCGGCGTTCGGCAACCCCGTCGCGCGGCTGACGGACGTGGGCGTGGCGGGCATCCACCGCGTCCTCTCCGCCCGCGACACGCTGGCGGACGCGGCCGTCGTCATCGTCGTGGCGGGGATGGAGGGCGCGCTGCCCTCCGTCGTGGGCGGGCTGGTGTCGGCCCCCGTCATCGCCGTGCCCACGAGCGTGGGGTACGGCGCCTCGTTCGGCGGGTTGTCCGCGCTGCTGGGGATGCTCAACTCGTGCGCGTCGGGCGTGACCGTCGTCAACATCGACAACGGGT
>NZ_DASURI010000771.1:0-7032 GCF_036280135.1 Longimicrobium sp. | reverse complement strand
AGCCCCGCGCCCACCACGAGCACGTCGACCCGCGCGCTCATGTACGCACCTTCGATCCGTTCGAGACGTCAAGGATGACGATCTGCATGGTCAGCTCCCAGGAAGAGGTGGATGTACGGCTCTATATCCGGTGAAGTTCTTTGCATCACAAAGAGTCTACGCGCACGAAATCCCTTGCGGCGCGTCCGGACGTGCCCTACGCCGGAACCTGCTCGGCGTGGCGCGGCATTGGAGCGCGCTCCGGACGGTGATCCAGGCCCCGCACGGCGGCCAGGTGCGCGGACGGCATGAGCGCGCGCTGGATCATCGAGCGCAGTCCGGCGCGGACGAGCACGGGATAGAGACGGATGAGCGGACGCAGCCACGCCGCGCGCTTCAGCCGCAGCAGGCCGCGCACGTGGTCCGGCGTCAGTAGGCCCTGGATGCGCAGCAGCAGGTGATGCCGCCACGGCCCCAGGTGCTTTCGATACTGGGCATAGAGCGCGTCCGTGCCCTCGCCGCGCACCAGGTCGCGGCGCAGGTGGCGCTCGCGATCCTCCTTCCATTCGGCGTACGTCTCCGGCAGGTCCGGGATTCCCAGGCCGACGCCCACGCGGCGGAAGACGTCGTAGAGCTCGCGCTGTTCCTCCGCGTTCAGCGGCCGCGCGAGGGTCTCGTGCGCGCGCTCGGAGTAGTCGATGAGCATGTACAGCACGTCGCGGTGGGCCCAGTCGGGGATGTTCTGCCCCCGCTGGCGCTCCACGGCCTGGTGCACGGCGCGGATGCGGTCCAGCGCGCGCGTGGCCGTCTGCGTGTCGGCGAAGACGATCTGCTGGGCATAGGCCGCCGTGGAGAAAAGGCGGCCGATGGGGTCGGCCGGCAGCTTTCCCGTGAAGAACAGCCAGTCGACGGCGCGGTTGAGCGCGAACTCGGCGGCGGAGCCCGCGAAGACCAGGAGCACGATGTCTCCGTCTCCCCAGATCCTCCGCACGATGGAATCGCGTTGGACGAAATCAGCCACGGTACTCCCCCCTCGCAAGCACTTCGGTGTCCCACGCCGGCATATCATTGCCGAATTGTGAAGTACTTTATAATGCAAAGCGTGAACCCGCAAGACGTGTCCGCTCGTCCTGCGCGTATGGCGAGCCCCGCGCGAGCGCCCCCTCCGGGCTCGCGGAGCTCGCCCACCTCCCCCAAAACCCCTGGGGGAGGTTGGACGGCGGCGGCTTTCACCCCGCAGGGCGCGCGCAGTGCCGGATGACTCGGGATGACACGTCCAGGGGAGCGTGACGTCCCCACGCTGCGTCATCCTGAGGGAGCGCCCACGTGCAACTCGCACGCGCACAAGGTCTTGGGCGCGACCGAAGGATCTTGTGTGCGAGACTCTGAGACGGGTTCCGTGCACAGGGGCGGCCGCAGAGTTTCGCGGGCAAGATCCTTCGTCGCCGCCATGGACCGCGACCGGGCCAGTCCGCGCGGCGGCTCCTCAGGATGACGCTTCTTGGCGGGCGCGGGGGTTTAGCGGCGCTGGAGGCGCGCGCCCGCGACGCCCAACGCCGATTGACGCTCGTGGGACACGCAATAGCCCCACGTTGCGTCATCCTGAGGGAGCGCCCGCGTGCAACTCGCATCCGCACAAGGTCTTGGGCGCGACCGAAGGATCTTGTGTGCGAGACTCGGAGACGGGTTCCGTGCACAGGGGCGGCCGCAGAGTTTCGCGGGCAAGATCCTTCGTCGCCGCCATGGACCTCGGCCATGCAGAGTCCGCGCGGCGGCTCCTCAGGATGACGCTTCTGGGCGGGGCGAGGGGATCGTTCGCCGCGGCGCGTGAACGCGTTGTTCAAACCTCCCCCACGGGTTTTGGGGGAGGTGCGAGCCTAGGCGAGCGGAGGGGGGGCTCGCGCTGACCCATCACCATTCGCCGGTCCCAATCTGCCGTTCGGCGAAGCTCGGCTTCCACTGCCCCGCCCCGCCCTGCAGACTTGCGGCAGCCAATCCGGTCCCCTTCCCCGAGATCAGCCCATGCTGCACCTCACCGACGTCAGCCACGTCTACGCCAACGGAACGCGCGCGCTGGACCGCGTGACCCTCTCCATCCCCCGCGGCATGTTCGGCCTGCTGGGGCCCAACGGCGCCGGCAAGTCCACCCTCATGCGCACCATCGCCACGCTGCAGACGCCCACGGAGGGCGCCATCCGCTTCGGCGACGTCGACGTGATCGCCCAGCCGGAGCTGCTGCGGCGCTCCCTGGGCTACCTGCCGCAGGACTTCGGCGTGTACCCGCGCGTTTCCGCGTACGACATGCTGGACCACATGGCCGTGCTCAAGGGCGTCACCTCCGCGGCCGACCGCCGGACCACCGTGGAGACGCTGCTGCACCAGGTGAACCTGTGGAGCGTCCGCAAAAAGGCGCTGGCGGGGTTCTCGGGCGGCATGCGGCAGCGGTTCGGCATCGCGCAGGCGCTCATCGGCAACCCGGCGCTCATCATCGTCGACGAGCCCACGGCCGGGCTGGACCCCGAGGAGCGCAATCGCTTCCTGAACCTGCTGGCGGAGATCGGCGAGAACGTGGTCGTCATCCTCTCCACCCACATCGTGGAGGACGTGGCGGACCTGTGCCCCCGCATGGCCGTGCTGGCGGACGGGCGCGTGCGGCTGGAGGGCGCGCCCCTGGAGCTCATCCAGGCCACGCGCGGGCGCATCTGGAGCAAGGTGATGGACCGCGGCGAGCTGGCCGCCTGCCGCGCGCGGCACGAGGTGCTCTCCACGCGCCTGTTCGCCGGGCGCACGGTGGTCCACGTCCTGTCCGAGCGCGACCCGGGAGACGGATTCGCCTCCGTCGACGCCGGGCTGCAGGAGGTCTACTTCTCCACGCTCGCCCACGCCCGCCGCGCGGCCTGAGGAGAAACCCCATGCTGATCCAGATCGCCCGCTTCGAGATCCGCTACCTGCTGCGCAACCCGCTGCTGTGGGTGACGGCCGCCCTGCTGTTCGCCGTGTTCTTCGCCTCCATGAACGTGCCCGGCTTCGAGCTGGGCTCCGAGGGCGGCCTGCTGCGCAACGCGGCCTACGCCACCGTGCGCGGCTACCTGATGGTCTCGCTCTTCGCCATGTTCGTGACGACCGCGTTCGTGGCCGGCGCCGTCCTCCGCGACGACGAGACGGGCTTTGGCCCCATCGTCCGCTCCACGCGGATGACGAAGCTGGACTACCTGGCCGGGCGCTTCGCGGGCGCGTTCGCCGTGGCGGCGCTCTGCGTGCTGCTCCTTCCCCTCGCGATGGTGCTGGGCGCGCTCGCGCCCTGGGCGGATCCCGCGCAGCTGGGCCCCACGCGCGTCGCCGATCACCTGTACGGCTACTTTCTCGTCGCGCTGCCCAACCTGCTCGTCCACTCGGCCCTGTTCTTTGCCCTGGCGACGGTGGCGCGGTCGATGATGGCCGTCTACTTGGGCGTGATCGGCTTCGTCTCCGCGTACTTTGTCCTGGACGGCGCCTTTGCCGACCGGCCGCAGCTGCAGTCGGTCGTCGCCCTGGCCGATCCGTTCGGCGCGCGGGCCATCGGCGACGCCACGCGGTACTGGACGGTGGCCGAGCGCAACGGGATGCTGCCGGACTTCACGGGGCCGCTGCTGGTCAACCGACTGCTGTGGATCGGCATCGCCCTGCTGTGCCTGGCGGGCGCGTACGCCGCGTTCCGCTTCGCGGACGGCGGGATGTCGAAGCGCGAGCGCAGGAAGCAGGCGCGGGCGCAACGGACGGCGGACGCCGCGCCCCGCATCACGGCGACCGCGACGCTGCCGGCGCCGCGGCACGGCTCCCCCGCCCTGCGTGCGCTGCTGTGGATGCGCACGCGGTTCGAGATCCGCCAGGTCGTCCTGAGCCCCGCGTTCGTCGTGCTGATGGCGTGGGGGATGTTCACGACGCTCATCACCCTGCTCACCCAGCGCGACCCGGACGGCCGGCCCACGTATCCCACCACGCTCTCCATGATCCCCGAGATCGCGCAGGGGCTGGAGGTGGTTCCGCTCATCATCGCCATGTACTACGCGGGCGAGCTGGTGTGGCGGGAACGGGACCGGAACGTGGCGCCCATCATCGACGCCACGCCTATCCCGGGCTGGGCGTACGTGGTGTCGAAGACGGCGGCCATGGCGCTCGTGCTCGTCTCCATCCTGCTGACGAGCGTGGTCGCCTCCGTCTGCCTGCAGCTTTCCCTGGGATGGACGGAGCTGGAGTGGGGCAAGTACCTGCTGTGGTACGTGCTTCCGGGGACGTGGGACCTGCTGCTGGTGGCGGCGCTGGCGATGTTCGTCCACGCGCTCAGCCCGCACAAGATGGTGGGCTGGGGCGTGCTGGTGCTGTGGATGGTGTGGCGGATGAAGAGCCCGTTCGACCACCACCTGCTCAACTACGCCGCGTCGCCCGGGATGCCCATGAGCGACATGAACGGCACGGGATCGTTCTGGATCGGTGCCTGGACGTTCCGCGTCTTCTGGGGCGCGTTCGCCGTGCTGCTCCTGGTCGCCGCGCACCTGCTGTGGCGGCGCGGCACGGACGTGCGCCTGCGGCCCCGGCTGGCCCTGGCGCGGCGGCGCCTGGCCGGCGCGCCGGGGTGGACGGCGGGCGCGGCCCTGCTGACCCTCGTCCTGTCCGGTGCGTTCGCGTTCTACAACACCAACGTCCTGAACGCGTACGAGACGCAGGGTGCCGGCGAGGCGGACGCGGCGGCCTTCGAGCGGAAGTACGGCCGATACGCCGGCCTGCCGCAGCCCACCATCGTGGACCTGGTGCTGGACGTCGCGCTCTATCCCGACGACCGGCGGGCCGTGACGAAAGGCAGATACACGCTGCGCAACGAGACGGCGCAATCCATCCCCGACGTCCACGTGCGCGTGACGGAGGCGGACCTGGAGCTCACCCGCGCCGCCCTCCCCGGGGCGCGGCTGGTGGCGGACGACGCGAAGTACCGGTACCGCATCTACCGCCTGGACCGGCCCCTGGCGCCGGGCGAGACGCGCGTGCTGGAGTTCGAGACGCGGCTGCGCGTCCGCGGCTTTCCCAACGGGGCGCCCAACACGCGGATGGTGGAGAACGGCACCTTTTTGAACGAGGGCCAGCTGGGCCCGCGCGTGAGCATCGTCCTGGCCGGGATGCTGGCGGACCCCGCCGCGCGGCGCCGCCACGGCCTGCCCGAGGCGCCGCGGGTGCCCCGGCTGGAGGACCTGTCCGCCACCGTAAAGCCCGTCGCGGGGCGTGGATGGGCGCGGACGGACATCACCGTCTCCACGTCGGCGGACCAGACGCCCATCGCGCCGGGGAGCGTGGTGACGGACGTGGTGCGCGGCGGCCGGCGCACCGTGCGCTTCGTCTCCGACGCGCCCATCCAGCCGCGCTTCTCGATCCAGTCCGGCCGCTACGCGGAAAAGCACCGCCGGCACGGGGGCGTGGACCTGACCGTCTACTACCACCCGGCGCACCCGTGGAACGTGGACCGCATGCTGGACGGGCTGACGGCGGCGCTGGACTACTACCAGGCGAACTTTGGCCCCTACCCGTTCGGCCACGCGCGCATCATCGAGTTCCCGGGCTACGCGGACTTCGCGCAGGCGTTCGCGGGCACCATCCCCTACTCGGAGACGGTCGGCTTCATCGCGGACGCGGACGGGCCGCAGTCCATCGACTACGCCACCTACGTCACGGCGCACGAGCTGGCGCACCAGTACTGGGCGCACCAGGTGATCGGCGCGGAGATGGAGGGACGCGAGCTGCTGTCCGAGACGCTGGCCCAGTACTCCGCGCAGATGGTGATGAAGCGGCTGCGCGGCCCGGACTACATGCGCCGCTACCTGCAGTTCGAGCTGGACCGCTACCTGGAGGGCCGCGGCAACGCGGCCCGGGAGCCCACGCTCGTCCGCGTCATCGGGCAGGACTACGTGACGTACCGCAAGGGTGCCGTGGCCATGTACCTGCTGCAGGAGCGGATGGGCGAGGACCGGGTGAACCGCGCGCTGCGGTCGCTGCTGGCCCGCTACCGGTTCCGCGGCGCGCCGTACCCCCGCTCGCTGGACCTCGTGCAGGCCCTGCGGGCGGAAGCGCGGACGCCGGAGGAGCAGATGCTCATCACGGACCTGTTCGAGCGCATCACGCTCTACCACCTGGAAACGACGGGGCCCACGGCCGTCCGCCGGGCGGACGGGCGCTGGGACGTGACGGTGCCGGTCACGGCGCGCAAGTTCTACGGGGACGGCGAGGGCGCCGAGACGGAGGCGCCGCTGGACGAGCGCATCGAGGTGGGCCTGTTCACGGCCCAGCCGGGGCGCGACGCCTTCGCCGCGCGGGACGTGGTGCTGCTGGAGCGCCGTCCTATCCGCTCCGGGCGCCAGGTGCTGCGCTTCGTGACGGATAGAAAGCCGACCTTTGCCGGCATCGATCCCTACAACCTCTACGTCGACCGCAACTCGGCCGACAACGTGCTGCCGGTGCAATGAAACCGACGATGCTCCTCCCGCACCTGGCGATGATCCAGGCGACCGCGCGCCCCTCCGCCTGGCGGGAGGGCGAGATGGCCGCCGCGGCGATCGGCCTTGCCACCGGGCTCGCGATCGCGTTCCTGGTCTACCGCCTGGCGCGCCGGGTGCCGTGGCCGCGGCCGTTCCGGCTCCGCTTCGCGCTGCTGCACGTCGCCGGCGCCCTCGTGGCGTCGCTCGCCTGGTTCGCCGTGTCGATCGCGCTGCAGTCGCTCATCCCCGGGTGGGTGTCGGACGTGGGGACCCGAGGCCACCTGGAGCTGTCCCTGTTCATGGGGCCCATCTTCTACGCCATCGTCGTCGGCGTGGCGCACGCCGTGGAGGGCGCCGCCCGCGCGGCCCGGGCCGAGGCCGCCGCCGCGCGCACGCAGCTGGCGGCGCTGCGGGCGCAGGTGCATCCGCACTTCCTGTTCAACGCGCTGCACACGGTGGTGCAGCTCATCCCCGTGGAGCCGCAGCGCGCCGCCGAGGCCGCGGAGCTCGTGGGCGACCTGCTCCGCGCCACGCTCGAGGAGCAGCGCGACGA
>NZ_DASURI010000770.1:0-3587 GCF_036280135.1 Longimicrobium sp. | reverse complement strand
CTCGGCGGCGTGGCGGCGCTGGATGAACAGGATGCCCACGGCCGCGGCCACCAGCAGCACGATGTTCACGATGCGCATGGCCTCCGCGCTCTCCGTGCCCTGCCCCCCGCCTCGCTGCCCGTTGATGTAGTACGTGATCGCGCCGAACAGCAGCACGCCCATCAGCAGCGCCGCCCGGATGATGCGCAGCGTGGCCGCGCGGGGAAGTTGTCCTGTCGCCATGGGGAAGGATGGGAAGGAAGGATGAGGAGCGCCGCGCCCTCAGGGCGCGGCGTCGGGGTCAAAGAGGCGCTCGTCGATGGGCTCGCCCACGCGGATGTCGGAGTACACCTCGTGGAACACGCGGCGGCCGTCCACCAGGACCTCCACCTCCGGCGCGATCCACGCCCGGCCTGCCGGCTGGTAGGCGCGGAACCACACGTGCTGCGTCTTGCCCGCCTGGTTGGGGATGGGCGAGATGAAGCGCATGAACAGCAGCCGGTCCGCCTCGATGGCGAACTGCCTGGACGCCGCGTCGCCCCGGTCCGCGCCCACGACGTAGACGGGCACGCCGTCCAGCGAGTCGACGTGAAAGCGCGACAGGTCGAACCCGGCGCGGCGCAGCTGCTCCATCGTGCGCTCCGGCGCCTGCGTGTAGACGTCGAAACCCAGCGTCATCAGCTCGTTCCAGCGCTCGTCGCGCCGCACGACGCGGCCCTGGTTCAGGACGAACGTGCTGTCGCGGTTGTAGATGACCGTGCGTCCCAGCTCGGCCGGGCCCATCTCGATGCGCAGCCGGCCCGGCATGGAGCCCCACTCGCGCCACACTTCCGTCGTGCTGGAGTCGTTGGGCAGCACGCGCGTGGTGGCCTGCGTGAACGTGAGCGTGCGGTACCACGACTCGTTCCAGCGGTGGTGCATGGCGCGCACGAGCGACTCGGCGTCGGTGATGCGCGGGTCGATCTGCGCGGCCGCCGGCGTGGCGAGCAGGAGCGCCGCCAGCACGGGCAGCGCGCGGTTGCGTAGGGACATGGGAAGGACGTGGATGCGGGTGCGAGGTGAAATCCGCCTGGATCCGCAAGCTAGCAAGGCCACCCCGCACGCGCGAGGGAGATGATGCGCAACGGTCGAGTCGGGGCTCCGGATGCGTGACCTTGGCCGGCGCCGACAGTCCGGGCGAGTACCGGGGACGTGCGCGGGGTTGCGCGATCGGACGCGACGGATCGTCGTACGCGCAGGATACCGTCCGCGTTCGTGTCGAAAAACGACCGGGTTCGCGCGTTACTGCTTTTGACCGCGCGCGGGGGCGTCGCTAACTTGCCCCGCAGATCGCGGTCTTCCCCCAGGCCCCTTTACCCGCACCCGTTCATTCCATGCGCAAGATCCTTTTCGCCGCCTGCTGCGCGCTCACGGCGTGCGGCCCGGCCGCTTCGACGCCGTCCAGGGGCCCGGTCGAAGTGCCCACGCAGGTGGTCAACACCGGCGACGCCATTCACGTGACCACCAGCGCCGAGGTGCGCGTGGTGTCGAACACCGTGGACGCGCCCGTGGACCGCGTGTGGGCCGTGCTGCCGGCCGTGTACCAGGAGCTGGGCCTGGAAACCAGCGCGGATGCCGACCGCCGCACGGCCATGGGCGGCGCCACCGTTATTCGCCGGTTCCAGGGCGAGAGCGCCACGCGCTTCTTCGATTGCGGGGTGGGCCAGTTCGGCAGCCAGATCGCGGCCAACTACACCATCCGCATGACGGTGAGCACCACGGTCAACCCCGGCAGCGACGGCGGCGATTCGCGCCTGGACACGATGATCGAGGCGTTCGCGCGCAGCAACGACGGCGCCAACGCCGTCGCGGCGCAGTGCCGCACGCAGGGCCGCCTGGAGCAGCTCATCAGTGACCGCGTGCGCGCCAAGCTGGCGAGCTGAGGAGCTGAGGTGTCGGAGCGCTGCGCCGTCCCCCGGCCGGAGGGAAAAACGCAGCGCCCCAGCAGCGCCCCAGTCGGAAGAGCGCCGTCCCCCAGCCGGAGCGAATGGATTCGCCGCTGGAAAGGCACGAAGTCCGCCTGCGCGGACTGCCCCAGAGTGGGCGGTCGTCGTACACCGTCACGACATCCGCACGTCGAAGCAGAGCCCCGTCCGGGAGGGCGCGTACGCGCCGCCGGACGGGGCTCGACGGTTTGGGACGGGAAAGATGGAACGACGACGCGCCGGCACTCGCCGGACCACGGCTCGTGGCTGTTGCAGGCTGTCCCCTGTACCCTGTCCCTGCAGTTCCCGCAGGCTATTCCCTATTCCCTGTTCCCGATTCCCTCCCCCCGGCGGACATCTTGCATCCCGCGCCCTCCGTCCGTTTCGCCGGCGATCCACCAACCCCGCAGCCATGCCGAATCGCACCCGCGCCTCCGCGCTCCCCGGCCGCGACGAGCTCTACCGCCTGCTGGTGGAGAACGTCACCGACTACGCCATCATCCTGCTCAGCCCCGAGGGCCGCGTGGCCACCTGGACCGAGGGCGCGGAGCGGATGTTCGGGCATGACGAGGCCGAGGCGCTGGGCCAGCCGTTCGCCATCCTGTACCCGGCGGAGCAGGCGGACGACGGCGCGCCCGACCGCGACCTGCACACGGCCGCCCGCGACGGACGCTGCGAGACCACCGCGTGGCGCGTTCGCCGCGACGGCGCGCGGCTGTGGGTGAGCGTGGTGCTCACGGCCATCCACGACGCCGGGGGCAAGCTCATCGGCTTCGGGCAGATCACCCGCGACCTCACGGAGCGCAAGGAGGTCGCGGAGCGATACGAGGAAAGCCGCCAGCGGTACCGCTCCCTCTTCGACAACAACCCCGACGCCATCTTCTCGTTCGACCTGGACGGCACCCCGCGGACAATGAACCCCGCCGCGGAGCGCCTGACGGGCTACGACGCCGACGACCTGCGCAGCGCCACCTTCTGGTCGCTCGTGGCGCCCGACGACCGCGACCGCATGCGCGACCGCTTTGCCGCCGCCGCCGGGGGCGCGCCGCAGAACGCCGAGACGGCCCTGGTGCACCGCACGGGGCGCCGGGTGGAGGCGCGCGTCACGCTCGTGCCCATCGTCGTCGCGGGCGGCATCCTGGGCGTGTACTGCATCGTGGAGGACATCACGGAGCGGCAGCGGGCCCAGGCCGAGCGCGAGTCGCTGCTGCTGCGCGAGCGCATTGCCCGCGCCGAGGCCGAGGCGGCCAACCAGGCCAAGAGCGACTTCCTGGCCGTGGTGAGCCACGAGCTGCGCACGCCGCTCAACTCCATCGTCAACTTCACGGACCTGCTGCTGGACGGCGAGGCCGGCGCCCTGGCCGACGTGCAGCGCCGCCACCTGGACCGCGTGGCCGGCAACGCGCGGCAGCTGCAGCGGATGATCGAGGACGTGCTGGGCTACGCGCGGCTGGACAGCGGCGAGGTGGAGGTGCGGCTGGAGCGCGTGGACGTGGGCCAGGTGGCCGCCGAGCTGATGCGGGAGATGGAGTCCGCCGCGCGGCAAAAGGCGCTCGTGCTGCAGTGCTCGCCCAGCGGCGACTGCAGCGCCGAGACGGACCCGCGCCGCGTGCGCGAGCTGCTGCGCGCCGTGCTCTCCAACGC
>NZ_DASURI010000769.1:0-6205 GCF_036280135.1 Longimicrobium sp. | reverse complement strand
CTAGGCGAGCGGAGGGGGCGCCCGCGCGCGGCCCGCGACACGCATCCGACCCGCCCTCTCTCTCCATTCCGGAAGACAAGACGGGGCACGGGTCCGGAATCGGAATCGGGATCGGGATCGGGATCGGGATCGGCGCGGATGCGACGCGCCGGGCGATGGGCATCCGCCGCGATGATCGTCGCCGCGCTGGCGATGGGCGGATGCAGGCGCGGAGGGGGGCCGCAGCCGGGCGCGGCGGACCAGGGCGCCGTCGTGGATCCGGCGGACCTGGCTGTCGCGGAGGTCGGGCAGATCTCCGCGGGGCCCACCATCTCCGGCTCGCTGCAGGCGGCCACGGAAGCCGTGCTCCGCGCGGAGCTGGCCGGCACCATCGCCGCGGCGCCGGCGGAGGAGGGACAGCGCGTGGCGCAGGGCACCCTGCTGGCCCGCATCGCCGACCCCACGCTGCGCGAGCAGAGCCGCAGCGCCGAGAGCGCCGTCCGCAGCGCCGAGATCGCCGTGGCCAACGCGCGGCGCGACGTGGACCGCTACGAGACGCTGGTGCCGGCCGGGGCCAGCCCCCGCCGCGACCTGGAGACGTCGCGCACCAACCTGGCCAGCGCGCAGGCGCAGCTCGCCAGCGCCCGCAGCCAGCAGGCGGACGTGCAGGCCCGCATCGGCGACGCCACCGTGCAGGCGCCCATCAGCGGCATCGTCAGCGCGCGCTCCGTGAGCGAGGGCGACGTGGTGCAGGTGGGCACGGAACTGTACCGCGTCGTGGACCCCAGCAGCATGCGGCTGGAGGCGTCCGTGCCGTCGGACCAGCTGTTCGCCATCCGCGTGGGCGCGCCGGTGGCGTTCCAGGTGCGCGGCTACCCGGGGACGACGTTCACGGGGCGCGTGGAGCGCATCAACCCCACGGCGGACCCGGCCACGCGCCAGGTCACCATCCACGTCTCCCTCCCCAACCCGGGCGGAACGCTCGTGGCCGGGCTGTTCGCGGAGGGGCGCGTGACGGCGGAGGCGCGGCAGGGCGTGCTCGTCCCCTCCGAGGCCGTGGTGACGGAGGACGACGGCGCGCACGTGATGGCGCTGCGCGGCGGCGTGGTGCAGCAGGTGGAGGTGCGCGTGGGGATCACGGACGAGGAGACGCACCGGGTGGAGATCGTCTCCGGCCTGGCCGCCGGCGACACGGTGCTCGTCGGCCCCGCGCGGGAGACGGCGCCGGGCACGCGGGTGCGCGTGGGCACGGCCGCCCCCGCCGCGCCCGCCAGGAACGGGGAGAAGTAGCCCATGTTCATCTCCAACTTCTCCATCCGCCAGCCCATCGTCACCATCGTGGTGATGCTGTCGCTGGTGGTGTTCGGCCTCGTCTCGCTCATGCGGCTGCAGACGGACGAGTTCCCGGAGATCAACCCGCCCATCGTCTCCGTGGCCGTTCCCTACCCCGGCGCCTCGCCCGAGGGGGTGGAGCGCGAGGTGGTGGACCCCATGGAGGACGCCATCGCCAGCATCAGCGGCGTGGACGAGATCACCTCCACGTCCACGGACGGCTACGCGCAGATCATCGTCGAGTTCACCTTCGACAAGGACGTGCAGGTGGCGTCGCAGGAGGTGCGCGACGCCATCAGCACCATCCGCGGGCAGCTGCCGCTGGAGATGGAGGACCCCGTCATCAGCCGGTTCGACCCCAACCTGCAGCCCATCGTCTCGCTCACGCTCGCGTCCAGCCGCCTGACGGTCGCCCAGCTCACGCAGCTGGCCGATCCCGGGATCAGCGGGCAGCTCAGCGGCATCAACGGCGTGGCCACGGTGGAAGTCGTCGGCGGGCTGCAGCGGGAGATGACGGTGCTGCTGCGGCCGGACGCGCTGCAGGCGGCGGGGGTGAGCATCACGGAGGTCGTGCAGGCCCTGCAGGCGCAGAACCTGGCCGCCCCCGTGGGGCGCGTGACGGGCCGGTCGGAGGAGCGCAGCATCCGCCTCGTGGGCCGGCTGGAGGACGCGGCGGCGTTCCAGGCGCTCGTCGTGGCGCAGCGCGGGGGGACGGCCATCCGCCTGGGCGACGTGGCCACCATCAGCGTGGGGCACGAGGAGCAGCGCTCGCTGGCGCAGTACAACGGCGCCGAGGCCGTGGGCATCGACGTGGTGAAGTCCACCGGCTTCAGCACGACGACGGTGGCGGAAGGGGTGCTCAAGGAAGTCGAACGGATCCGAAAGACGCTGCCGGCGGGGACCACGCTGGAGGTGGTGCGCAACTCCGGCGTGCGGGTGGAGCAGTCCGTGGCCAACGTGGAGCACACGCTGGTCGAGGGCCTGGTGCTGACGATCCTCGTCGTCTTTCTCTTCCTGAACTCCTGGCGATCCACCGTCATCACGGGGCTGGCGCTGCCCGTGAGCATGCTGGCCGCGTTCGTCCCCATCTACCTGTTCGGGTTCACGCTCAACAGCATGAGCCTGATGGGGCTTTCCCTTGCCATCGGCCTGATCATCGACGACGCCATCGTCGTGCGCGAGAACATCGTGCGGCACGTGGAGATGGGAAAGGACCACATGCGCGCCAGCGAGGAGGGCACGGACGAGATCGGCCTGGCCGTGACGGCGACGACCTTCGCCATCGTCGTCGTCTTTGTCCCCATCGGGATGATGCCGGGGCTGGCGGGGCAGTTCTTCAAGCCGTTCGCGCTGACCATCGCCGCGGCCGTGCTCGTCTCGCTCTTCGTGAGCTTTTCGCTGGACCCCATGCTGAGCGCGTACTGGGCGGAGCCGCACGTGCCGCCGGAGAAGCGCGCGTTCATCACCCGCTGGGTGGCGCGCTTCAACGAGTGGTTCGACCGGCAGGCGGACCGCTACAAGGGCGTGATCGCCTGGGCGCTGGACCACCGCTGGCTGATGGTGGCGCTGGCGGGTGGGACGTTCGTGGGCGCGCTGGCCCTGCAGGTGATGTTCGGCGGCAGCGGCTTCGCGCCCCCGCAGGACCGCAGCGAGATCACGCTGGCCCTGGAGACGCCGCCGGGGAGCAGCCTGGAGTACACGGCCCGCAAGGCCGAGGCGGCCGCGCGCCTGGCCCGCGCGCACCCCGAGGTGGCGTACACCTACACGACCATCGGTGGCGCGTCCGGCGCGGTGGACGAGGGCTCGGTGTACGTAAAGCTCGTGCCCAAGGCGGAGCGCGACGTGGGGCAGATGGAGTTTGGCCAGCGGCTGCGGCGGGAAGTCGGGCGGATCGGTGGCGCCACGTTCAGCACGGAGAGCGGCGGGTTCGGCGGCGGGGGCAAGCCCGTGCAGGTGCAACTGCGCGGGCCCGACGCGGCCACCCTCACGCGCCTGGCGGACCAGGTGGCCGAGCGGGTGGAGCAGGTGCCGGGGACGGCGGACGTGTCGCTGTCCACGCGCGGACAGAAGCCGGAGCTGGTCGTCACCATCGACCGCGCCCTGGCGGGCTCGCTGGGGCTCACGGTGGGGCAGATCAGCCAGGCCATGCGCCCCGCGTTCGCCGGGGTGGACGCGGGCGACTGGATCGACGAGACGGGCGAGACGCGCGACGTGACCGTGCGGCTGTCGCCAGAGGTGCGGACGAGCGCGGCGGACCTGCGCACGCTCCCCCTGCTGCTGAGCCCCGGCACGGGCGCGGCCGGCAGCGGGGCGGCGGGCGGCGGATTCGGCGCGGCGGCGGCAGGGGGCGCGGCCGGCGGCGCCACGGGCGGGGGCGGGCCCAGCATCATTCCCCTCAGCCAGGTGGCGGAGGTGACGGAGGGGCTGGGCCCGGCGCAGATCGCCCACGTGGACCGCGAGCGGGTGGTGACGGTGGAGGCCAACCTGGCCGGCGCGGACCTGGGCACGGTGACGGCGGCCGTGAACCGCGCCGTGGCGGGCATCGCCTTCCCCGCCGGCTACGAGGTCGTGCAGGGCGGCGAGGCGCAGGACCAGGCGGAGGTGTTCGGCAGCATGTTCGCGGCGCTGGGCTCGGCCATCATGCTGATGTACCTGGTCCTGGTGCTGCAGTTTCGCTCGTTCCTGGACCCCGTCGCCATCCTGCTGTCGCTGCCGCTGTCGCTCATCGGCGTGGTGCTGGCGCTGCTGTTGACGGGCGACACGCTGAACATGATGAGCCTGATCGGCGTGATCCTGCTGATGGGGATCGTGGCCAAGAACGCGATCCTGTTGATCGACTTCGCCAAGTGGAACCACGAGCAGGGGGTGCCGCTGCGCGAGTCGCTCATCGAGGCGGGCCGCGTGCGCCTGCGGCCCATCCTGATGACGACGTTCGCGCTGGTGGCCGCGATGATCCCCGTGGCCATCGGCGCGGGCGAGGGCGCGGACTTTCGTGCGCCGCTGGGCCGCGCGGTGATCGGCGGAGTGATCGCCAGCACGGTGCTCACGCTGCTGGTGATCCCCACGTTCTACGAGATCCTGTACGAGTGGCGCGAGCGGCTGATGGCGTTCTTCCGCAAACGATTCGGCCACGGCCACACGCCGCATCCACCGCATCCGCCGCACGGGGGCGGGCTGGAGCCGGAGGCGGCGGACTGAGGGCGAGGGGGGCGGATGGATGAAGGGCGGAAGGGCAGCAGAGGCGGGCGGAGGAGATGGTTGATTGAGGACCGAAGTCCCGTCGCTGCGCGACGGAGGGCCCTCTCCCCCGCCCGCCTTTTTGCTCGTTCCTCGCAACGGCGGTCGACCCCTCCCCCAACTTCGGGGGAGGGGTTTTTCGTTAGGCGAGTTCAACGCGCGTCGCTTGCCCAATCAGCAAAACGCAACTAAAATACCGCTCTGTTTATGCACTCACATTCTCGAGGGAACCCAACTCGAAACGGAAGCACGAAAAACTGAAGAGAGCAGTCCTGGCAGGTGGTTTTACAGATCGTTTTCCGTTCAAGGTCGGCCAACAATGTTCGGAGGATAGATGCGCCACGTCCAACTCTGGGTCATGCTTTGCGTCGTTGTGCTTACGGCGGCATGTGTGGACTCGCCGACCGAACCACAGGGGCGAAGTGAGCGGGTAGGCACACGCCCGGCCTACGACAGTCAGACAGTCCAGGGCTGTGTGACCGACGGATATTGCGTGCTGCCGCCAATCAGCAGCGGTGAGTGCGATCCATATCTGGAGCTGGACTGGAGTTGCGACGACGGCGGCGATTGCATGACGTCGCAGCCCGGCGACGTGTCCGACACGGAGATTGTGCCCCTCAGCGCCTGCCCCGCCCCGGGTACAGGAATTGGGAAGGGAGGAGGCCCCATCGGACCTCCCCCGGACGAGCCGATGGAGCCGGTACCGGGAGACACCTGCAGGACCGGCGAACCCATCGTGGACGCCCCGGCTGTTTGGGGGCAGTTCGAGGATCTCTGGCTCAAATCCCGCCTGTTGGGGGTCGAGCTAAGCGGATGGGTCGTCTCGGACGGAAGTTCGTTCCGACTCGTCGCATTCGTGAACGCAACGTTCACCGCCTGCGGAATCGACGTTCACGAGCCAGTTCCATCGGGCGCGGTGTCCATCGTACACACCCATCCATGGCCTCTGTGGTCTACTACCCCTTGTGGATACGTGAACACGGGCACGCCGAGCCCCGAAGATGTAAACGCACTTCAGCAGACGGGGCTACCAACGGGGTACTTCCTGGACAGCAGCGGAATCGGCAGGTTTACGGCTAACGGTGGAGTCGGGGCGGTGCGGGTCGACCGGTGCGGCTACTGACGACTTCCTCTATCTGCAAGCGGAATCAAGCGAGATGATGAGCCTTCTACTCTTGATCGTCCTGACGCTCGCGGGCGAGCCGCAGCCGGCCGGAGAAAGCTGCCCGCCCGCTCATGAGCAGTCCGCGGAGCGCGTGCGGACCCTCCTGTCGTCCCCTCTGCTTCTGCAGATGCGGGAGCGGTACAATCTCGGAACGGCGTCCGCGCCGGACGTGCGGCTTCTCACGAACGAGCGCGACCGGGACACCTGTCGCGCGCTCTGGGAGGCGCTGAGATCCACCACGACGGAACTCGGTCCGGAAGATCGCGTTACGTTCTACCGCTCCGGCGACACGTTCTTCGTGCCGATCCTGCGGAGCCGCCGCCCGGGTCCGCCCGGTGGGGTCGGGCTCGACGGATACAGCTCGCTGGACGTGTACGACTCCAGTCTCCGGCTGGTCGGCCGGTTCGGCGCGTAGCCGACGGCGAGCGGACGACTCCCGCGGCGGGCGGACGAGGGGCGCCAGCACGTCGGAAAACCCCGTCGCTGCGCGAC
>NZ_DASURI010000768.1:0-4142 GCF_036280135.1 Longimicrobium sp. | reverse complement strand
ACTCTGCGGCCGCTGCTGCTGCACCTGCGGCTGAAGGACGACGGCGAGGTGGAGCGGGAGGTGCGGCTGGCGCGGGTGGAGACGCTGCGGGCGGCGCTGTCCGCGGCCCAGTCGTGCCCTGGCGCGGAAACGGCGGAGCTCGTGCGGCACCGCTACGCCCTGCAGCTGAGCCGCGCCCAGTCGGAGCCCGCGTCCGACGCCGAGCGCGACGAGCTGGATGCCGACGAGGCCGTCGTGCGCGCCGCGACGCACGCCCAGCGACGGCGGCTGGTGGCCCTGCGCGCCGACGGCACCATCGGCGACGCCGCATTTCAGCGCGTGGAAGAGGAGCTGGACTGGGCCGAGCTGGACTGGGCGCGCCTGGTCCAGGCCGGCCAGAGCGAGAACGGGGCCGCGTGACGTCCGCCGGAGACGCCGCGGGGCGGACGCGCGATGCGCGTGGCTGGCTGCTCGCCGGCGGCATCGTCACGGGCGGCGCGGCGCTGCTGCACGTGGGGATCATCCTTGGCGGGCCGGCGTGGTACCGGTTCTTCGGGGCCGGCGAGCGGATGGCGCGGCACGCCGCGCGCGGCTCTCCGGTTCCGCCCCTCATCACCGCCGGGATCGCGACCGTCCTGGGCGTGTGGGCGCTGTACGCGCTCTCCGGCGCGGGGGTCATCCGCCGTCTGCCGCTGACGCGCACGGCGCTCGTGCTGATCGCGGCCGTCTACCTGGGGCGCGGCGTGCTGGGCATTCCCATCGTGCTGCTGGCGGACGACCCGTACGCGAACGAGCTCAAGGGGCGGATGACCTTCATGGCCGTGAGCTCCGCCGTCTGCCTCGCGCTCGGCGCGTGCTACGCCATCGGCGCCGCGCGCGCATGGCGGCGAACGGCGGAGACGAAGCGGTAGGAAGATCTGATAATGATTCCACGCAGACAGAGCGGCCCCGGCGAGAACGTCTCGCCGGGGCCGCTCTGCATCTGAAAGCAGTTGTTTCCTGAGGGACCCTCACGAACTGGACCGTACACGGATGCGTGCGGCCCCGAAGGATCTTCCCGCCCTGGCAAGGACCCCAGTCCCGTAGAGAAGTCCCTGCCCCGCGAAGGTGATCCTTCGGTCGCGCCCGTAGCCTGTGAGCGGGCGAGTCCCGCGCGGGCGCTCCCTCAGGAAATCAACGCCGATGCGCAGTGTCCATGCGGATTCGGTGTTCCCTGCATCCTCGTTCCGCAGGAGCGGTCATCCTGACGAGCCGCCGCGCTCCATCGCGCGGACGAGGATCTCGCGTCAGCCGGCGGCGGAGGCCAGGCGGTCGAGCCATTCGCCCAGCAGGTGCTGCTCGGCCGGGGAGAGGACGGCGGGCGCCTCGCCCAGCACCGCGCGCAGGGCCACGGCGCGCGTCGCCACGTCCGCGCCGGGCGACCCGTCCGGCGCCGCGTCGGCCGGGGCGAGGATGGCGGCGAACACGGCATCGCGCATGGACTCCGCCAGACGCGGATCGCGCGCCTCCGGCGGCAGGGCGATGAGCGAGAGCGTCACGCCGCGCGCCGCGGACGAGATCATCCACACCGCCTGGACCACGCTCACCCGCAGCCACCCGGCGCGGGCCACGCGCTCCACCCGCCCCTGCAGGATGGCGGCGCCCTGGCGCGCGGCGGGCGTGTCGGCCAGGGCCGTGGGATCGCCGTAGATGAGCGTGTACACGGCGGGATTCCCCAGCCCGAACGCCACGTGCAGATCCCACCCGCGCCGCAGGTCCTCCACCGGGTCATCCGACGGCTCATGGAGGGTCTTTTGGCGCACGTACGCCTCCAGCGCCTCGCGCGCGACGGCGTCCATCAGCCCCCGCATGTCGCCGAACTGCCGGTAGATGGTGGGCGCCTGCACGCCGGCCGCCGCGCTCACCGCCCGCGTGGACACGGCCTCCCGTCCCCCGTGGGCCAGCAGCTCCGTCGCTGCCCGCACGATGCGCTCCCGCGCGTCCATGGTCGTCTGCTCGCTCATGGTATCAAAGATAACACATTCTTGTGATCGGTGTTGCGCAATCGGCGATACGCCGCTACTGTTATCATCGTTAACAGTAGCAGTCGATCGCCGATAACACTAATCGCGTCGACGAAAGCCGTCACGTCCACGGAAGGGGATCCGCAGATGTTCTTGGTCGCAGGCATTACCGGGCAGGTTGGAGGCGCGGCGGCCCGCCGGCTGCTGGACGCCGGGCACGCTGTTCGTGCGCTGGTCCGCGATCCGCGGAGGGCGTCCGCGTGGGCCGACCGCGGCGTGGACGTGCGTCAGGGCGACCTCAACGACGCGGGCGCCGTGGCCACCGCGCTGGACGGGGTGGAGGGCGCCTTCTTGATGCTGCCGCCCGTCATGGCTCCCGCGCCGGGCCACCCGGAGGCGCGCGCCATCATCACCAGCGTTCGCGAGGCGTTGCGCCAGGCGCCGCCGCCGCGGCTGGTGGTGCTGTCGTCCATCGGCTCGGAGCGGACGAGCGGGCTGGGCATCATCACCTCCACGCACCTGCTGGAGCAGGCGCTGGCGGACGCGCCGTTCCCCGTGGCGTTCGTCCGGGCGGGCGCCTTTATCGAGAACCTCGCGCACGGGCTGGAGCGGGTCGCCGAAACCGGGTACTTCGACACGTTCCTGGTCCCGACGGAGCGCGCCGTGCCCATGATCGCCACGGAGGACATCGGCGGCCAGGTGGCGCGGCTGCTGGCGGAGGAGTGGAGCGGCGCGCGGATCGTGGAGCTGGGCACGCGCTACAGCCCGGACGACGTGGCCCGCGACATGGCCGCGGTGCTCGGGCGGCCCGTGCGGGCGCGGGCCATTCCCCGCGCGCAGTGGCCCGCCGTGCTGGAGGCCATCGGCATCCCGGCCGGCCGCACGGGCCCGTACGAGGAGATGGAGGATTCGTTCAACGCGGGGTGGATCGACTTCGGCGTGGCTGGCACGGAGCCGGTGGCGGGGACGACCACGCCCGCGCAGGTCTTTGCCCGCGCCCTGCAGGCGCGGGACGGCGATTCGCACACGGGCGCCCGCGCGGGCGCCGCATCCTGAGCACGGAGCATTCAGCAATGACGGACATCCGCAACGCCGGCACCTTCGCAATGGGCGATCGGGTCGTGAACCGCATGGGATACGGCGCCATGCAGCTGGCCGGCCCCGGCGTGTACGGCCCGCCCCGCGACCGCGACGCGGCGCTCGCCGTTCTGCGCGAGGCGGTGGACAGCGGCGTGAACCACATCGACACGAGCGACTTCTACGGCCCGCACGTCACCAACCAGGTCATCCGCGAGGCGCTGCACCCGTACCCGGACGGCCTCGTGATCGTCACCAAGGTGGGCGCCGTGCGCGGCGAGGACGCGTCGTGGAACCCGGCCCAGAGCCCCGCCGAGCTGGAACGGGCCGTGCACGACAACCTGCGCAACCTGGGCGTGGACGCGCTGGACGTAGTGAACCTGCGCCTGATGGGCGACGGACACGGCCCGTCCGAGAGCTCCGTGGCGGAGCGCTTTACGGCGCTGGCCCGGCTGCGCGAGCAGGGCCTCATCCGGCACCTGGGGCTGAGCAACGCCACGGCGCGGCAGGTGGAAGAGGCGCGGGGGATCGCGCCCGTGGTGTGCGTGCAGAACCTATACAACCTGGCCAACCGCGAGGACGACGCGCTGGTGGATTCGCTGGCGGAGGCGGGGATCGCGTACGTGCCGTTCTTTCCGCTGGGCGGGTTCAGCCCGCTGCAGTCGGCGACGCTGTCGGACGTGGCCGCGCGGCTGGGGGCCACGCCCATGCAGGTGGCGCTCGCGTGGCTGCTGCACCGCGCGCCCAACCTCCTGCTCATCCCGGGCACGTCGTCGGTGGCGCACCTGCGCGAGAACCTGGCGGCCGCGGAGCTGTCTCTCGCGGATGATGTCCTCGCCGAGCTGGACGGCATCGGCGGCGCGGCGACGGCATCGGCGTCCTGAGCGCTGGCATTCGGCGAAGGGCGAGCGCCCCCCTCCCCGACCCTCCCCCACAAACTGCGTGGGGGAGGGAGGTGGGATCGCGCGGGACGGCACCCTGCGTGCTGAAGAGGCGTCCGGCGAAGGGTGAGCGCCCCCCTCCCCGACCCTCCCCCACAAACTGCGTGGGGGAGGGAGGTGGGATCGCGCGGGACGGCAGCCT
>NZ_DASURI010000767.1:0-2980 GCF_036280135.1 Longimicrobium sp. | reverse complement strand
CTATTCCCTGTTCCCTATTCCCTGCACGTCAGGCAATCCCCTACGCCCGCTCAGGCCATCCACCACGCGCAATCCCTTTCACCACTTCCGCTTCGGCAGTATATTCACCCCCCTCGAGTGAGCATTCGCCGCGGAGGAGTCCACCCGTGAAGAAGCAAAGCAGGTTCATCGCCGGCGCCGTGGCGCTGGTGGGCGTCGTGGTGTACCTGGCCGTCACCGGCGCCAGGAGCTCCATGATGTACTACTACACGCCCGACGAGCTGGCGGCCCGGCTGACGGCCGACCCGACGGCGCGCGAGCTGGGCATCAAGATGGGCGGCCGCGTGGTGCCGGGGACCGTCAAGTACGACCCGCGCACGCTGGACCTGCGGTTCACCATCATGGACATCGCCAGCGGCCGCACGCGCTACGACGTGCACCACAACGGCCCCCTCCCCGACACCTTCGAGGAGGGACGCGACGTGGTGGTCGAAGGCAAGCTCGCGGCGGACGGCAGCTTCGCGGCCACCACCGTGCTCACCAAGTGCGGCTCTCGCTACGAGGCCGTGGAGGAGGACTTCCGCACGTGACGCAGATCGGGGAAGTCGCCCTCTGGGTCGCGCTGATCCTCTCGCTCTTCGGCGCCGTGCTGGCCTTTGCCGGCGGGCGCCGCGGCCGCGGCGACTGGGTGCTGAGCGCCGAGCGGTCCGTCTTCGCGGTGCTGGGGCTGCTCGTCGTGGCGGCCGCGTCCATCATCGCCGCGTTCGTGGGCAACGAGTACGGCTACCGCTACGTGGCGGGCTACAGCAACCGCGAGCTGTCGCTGTACTACAAGATCACGGGGCTGTGGGCGGGACAGACGGGGTCGCTGGTGTTCTGGGCCCTCCTGCTGTCCCTGTTCGCGTCCATCGTCGTGTGGCAGAACCGGCGGCAGAACCGCGAGTTCATGCCGTACGTGGCCGGCACGCTGCTGGTCGTTCTCGCCTTTTTCATGGGCGTGGTCATCTTCGCGTCCAATCCGTTCGAGCTGATGGACTTTACTCCCGCCGACGGCCGGGGGCTCAATCCGCAGCTGCAGAACTACTGGATGACCATCCACCCGCCCACGCTGTACCTGGGCTTCACGGCGTTCACCATCCCCTTCGCCTTCGCCGTCAGCGCGCTGCTCTCGGGGCGGCTGGACACGCGGTGGATCACCACGACGCGGCGGTGGACGCTGCTCGCGTGGTTCTTTCTCACCAACGGCATCATCTTCGGGATGATGTGGGCGTACGTGGAGCTGGGCTGGGGCGGCTACTGGTTCTGGGACCCGGTGGAGAACGCGTCGCTGCTGCCCTGGCTCACGGGCACGGCGTTCCTGCACTCGGTGATGATCCAGGAAAAGCGCGGCATGCTCAAGCTGTGGAACGTGCTGCTCATCCTGGGCACCTTCCTGCTGAGCATCTTCGCCACGTTCCTCACGCGGTCGGGGCTCATCGAGAGCGTGCACTCGTTCGCGCAGAACCTCACGATCTCCTGGATCTTCCTGGGCTTCCTGTCCTTCCTGGTGATCTCGTGCGGCGCGCTGGTGTGGTGGCGGCGCAAGGCGTTCCTGCCGGAGAACCGGCTGGAGAGCGCCGTGAGCCGCGAGGGCGCGTTCCTGCTCAACAACCTGGTGTTCATCGCCGCCATGCTCACGGTGCTGTGGGGAACCATGTTCCCCCTGATCTCCGAGGGGCTGACGGGCAACAAGATCACGGTGGGCCCGCCCTTCTTCAACCGGGTGAACATCCCCCTGGGCCTGCTGCTGCTGGGGCTGCTGGGCATCGGCCCCATCATCGCCTGGCGCAAGGCCACGGCCCGCAACCTGGTGCGCAACTTCAGCGCGCCCGTGGGCGTGGCGCTGGCGGTCGCCGTCGTGCTCTTCGCGATGGGCGTGCGCCACGTCCAGGCCCTGCTGACGTTCGTCCTGGGCGCCTTTACCATGACCACCATCGTGGTGGAGTTCTGGAAGGGCACGCGGGCCCGGGCGCGCATCGAGGGCGAGGGGCTGGCCCTGGCGTTCGTGCACCTGATGGAGCGCAACCGGCGCCGCTACGGCGGATACGTGGTGCACGCCGGCTTCGTGGTGATGTTCATGGGCTTCGCGGGCGCCGCGTACGACGTGGAAAAGCAGGTTTCGCTGCGCCCGGGTGAGCAGATGCGCATCGGCTCGCCGTTCGGGCACGAGTACACGCTCACCTACCAGGCCATGTCGGCGTACCCCGCGCCCAACATGACCAAGGTGATCGCGTCCGTGGACGTGGCCCGTAACGGCCGCCCCGCCGGCGTGCTGACGGCGGAGAAGCGCTCGTACCGCCAGCGCGAGGAAGTGGCGTCCGAGGTGGGCATCCGCCGCGCGTGGAACGAGGACCTGTACCTGATCCTGGCCGGCATCGACGACATCAACGGCGTGGTGCAGGGCACCAACCCGCGGCCCATCGTCACCTTTCGGGTGCTGGTGCAGCCGCTGGTTCCGTGGATCTGGATCGGCGGGTTCATCATGGCCCTGGGCACGCTGGTGGCCCTGTGGCCCGGCGCCGAGCCCGCGCGGCCCAACCCCGTCCGCCAGAAAGTCCGCGCGCCCGAGCGCATCGCCATGACGGAAGCCGAGCTGGTGGAGGCGTGAAGATGAAGATCGACCGGATCCGCTCCCTCCGCCTCGTGGCGGTCCTCCTCCTGGCCCTCGCGGCGATGGCGATGCCGGTGGCCGCGCAGGTGACGCCGGAGCAGGCGCAGAAGACGGCGGACGAGGCCATTGGCCGGCTGCGGTCGCCGTTCTGCCCCGGGCTCATGCTGGAGGTGTGCCCCTCGCCCAACGCCGAGGCCCTGCGCGACTCCATCCGCGGGATGGCGGCGGAGGGGCTGGGCGTGGAGCAGATCGTGGAGGGCGTGCTGGCCCGCCACGGCGAGGAGTGGCGCGCCGTGCCCAAGCGCAGCGGCGTGGGGCTGCTGGCGTGGCTCGTCCTGCCCGCGGCGCTGG
>NZ_DASURI010000766.1:0-8048 GCF_036280135.1 Longimicrobium sp. | reverse complement strand
TCGGCGCATCCGGGTGTGGCTCCGGTTCGGGTGACTTGGTCTCGGCAAAGAACAAGTTACTCCGTTCACTTGAGTTTCACATCCGGATGCGCCTTCTTTCGCCCCTTTAGCCCCTCATCCGAGTTTCCGGATGAGAACTAGACTACACTGGTGAGGATAGAGGGACGCGCCTCTTCGGGCAAGCACTACTCCGACGCCTCACAATCACCCGGCCCATCACCTCTCGCACGAACGCTCTTCCGAGGAGCGAATCAATCGTCGCCGCCGTGGCCCTCACCAGTTGCTGCGACACAACCTGCACCGGGACTCCGCCATGATCGGGATGGTGTCGGCAACCCACCTCACACTAGAGACATCGTGCGGGTGAGAAGCTGACGCAGGCAGCCTCACGCCCAAACGCCCCATACGGCTCGTGGTAACGGATGGCGAAACGAAGACACCCAGGCATGAAGGAGAATTCGCGCATCCGGTGGCGAGACCAAGGCGGACAGCTGCGCGCGTATGCCGACTTGCGCGATCTTGGCGGCCGGCAACGTGCGCTGATCCCCCGAGGGGAAACCCGGGCGACGACGGACCCAGAGATAGCAGAGCATTTGCTGGTGCAGAGGATGCACACCCTGCTGGACCAACGGCGCGACAAGGTCCTGCTGGGGCTGGATCCGGATGCAGACCTGGCTGAATTCGCCGATCACCACCTCAGAGCAAAAGCCAAGTCCGGGGAGTACTTACAACAGTGGCTGACCATCTCACGAACATACCTGGACCGAGCGATCGCCTACTTCACTCAGCACCAGTACGCGACGGAAACCAACGCCGAGCCGGAAGCACGTCCGCGGAACCTCGCTACCATCAGCGTCGTGGACGTGGGGGGATTCGTCGACTGGCTCGCGACGCAGCCCAACGGCCGGGGCGGCGTGCTCGGGCCGGCGTCCAGGCGACTCCACCTCAGCGCCCTTAGCGGCCTGTTTCGAAGAGCCATCAGCGAGGGCAAGCTGCCGATCGGCAGCAATCCGGTTTCTGCACTGATCGATAAACCTAGAGCCCCCAAGAGTCAGACATCATGGCTTGAGGTTGGCGAGTTGGCGCTGCTGCTTGAAAGCGCCAGAGCCCTCACCGACCATTGGAGCGCCACAGGCCAGAAGGGACTGCCGACGTTCGCGTACGAGTTCCTGGCGACCTTCATCCTTACAGGTGCCCGAGAAGGCGAAATCCGCCGACTACTGGTGACCCAACTAGACTTCGACTCCCTCTCGGTCTACATCCCGGGAACGAAGACCGATGTTTCAGAGCGCACGATGCCGATGCACCCGCAGCTCGCGGAAATCCTACTCCCGCACGTGCAGCGACTCGGACGAAACGATGGGCTCGTGTTCACGACCGCATCGGGCGCACCTGTAGGCGACTGGCGGAAAATCCTGGACGCGATCGCCACGCGCGCCGGCTTTCCGAAGGGCCAGATCAGAACGCGCGTGTTCCGGACCTCCTACATCACGCACCGGCTCGCCTGTATCGACCAAGGCGCACCGATCGACCCGTACCAGGTGGCTCGGGAAGTCGGGCACTCGTCGCTCGCCATGATCATGAAGGTATACGGGCGCGTTCAGCGGCGCCGGGTGAGGATGGAGGAACTCGCGTTCCGAACGGAGGTGATCGGGCCTCACCTCCAATCGCGGCTGCAGGCGTTGTACTCCCCGCCCCCTCCAGCAGAACGGAAAGGGGCGGCTGAGGCGGCTATGTTGGTCCAGGGATTCCTGGCTGCCACCGCCCGAATGACAACTGGGGAGATCTGTACCGCTACTGACATCCCGAGGGCTACGGTGAATCGAATTCGAGCGGGCAAGCAGGCGACGATCCAGGGCAAGACCAAGTCACGGATGATTGACTTCCTTCACAGACTCGGCGAACCTTCGGCCGTTTCGGATCCCAGTCGCAAATAACGTAGAGCCAGCAAGGTGAAACCTCACGTGCGTAGAATTCTAAGGGTCCGATTTTTAGGCTACCGCGCCTGTGACTGTTCTTGTGACTGTTTTCCTCCCCATCTAGCCAAACAAGACAAAGGCCACACAACGCAAATCGTTGTGTGGCCTTGCTTTATGTGCGAGTAGCAGGGGCGGGGCTCGAACCCGCGACCTCACGATTATGAGTCGTGCGCTCTGACCAGCTGAGCTACCCTGCCGACCTCCGACTAAACCGGGCCGGCTCTTGCGAGCCGGCCCGATCTACATAGCGGGGGCGGGATTCGAACCCGCGACCTTCGGGTTATGAGCCCGACGAGCTACCAGGCTGCTCCACTCCGCGTCGATGCACCTAAGATAGTGGCTCGCCGAGATACCGTCAACCCTTGGCCGGGCAAACGCATGCATCCAGCCGGAAGCGGAAAGCCCCGCCTGACGACGCTTCGCGTCGCCCCGCGGGGCTTCAACTACCTGATCTTCGGCTCCGGCGCACGGCGCCCTGCCTTCGCTGGGGCAGTCCGCGCAGGCGGACTTTGTGCCTTTCCAGCGGCGAATTCATGCGCTCGGCGCGGGCTCGGCGTCGAGTCGCTTCCCTCGCCCGATCGTCACGCCCCCGCGATCCCCGTCCTGCCTACTCCCCCGCCCCTTTCGGATGCGGCGCGGCGGAATCCACCGGGACAAAGCGGTACAGCAGCTCGCCGTCGCGGATCATGCCAAAGCGTTCGCGGGCAATGCGCTCCACCTCGGCATCGTCCTTTTCCAGCCTGCCGGCCAGCGTGCGCAGCGAATCCACCTGCCGCCGCGTGTCGGCCAGCCGCGCCTCGGCGTCGCGCCGCTCGTTCCGGAGCCGCACCAGGTGGAACGCCGAGTACTCGCCCCCCCACAGGGCGTAGTAGCCGGCCAGCGCCAGCACCCCGCCCGCCAGCAGGCGGCGCCCGGTGCCGGGCTTCAGCGCCACAGGCCGCGCCCGGGGTAGCGGGCGCCGTCGCCCAGGTGCTCCTCGATGCGCAGCAGCTGGTTGTACTTGGCCACGCGGTCCGTGCGGCTGGCGCTGCCCGTCTTGATCTGCCCCACGCCCGTGGCCACGGCCAAGTCGGCGATGAAGGTGTCCTCCGTCTCGCCCGAGCGGTGCGACATCACGGCGTTGAAGCCGGCGCGGCGGGCCATCTCGATGGCCTCCAGCGTCTCGGTGAGCGTGCCGATCTGGTTGACCTTGATGAGGATGGCGTTGCCGATCCCCTGCTCGATGCCGCGCGCCAGCCGCTCCGTGTTGGTCACGAACAGGTCGTCGCCCACCAGCTGCACCGTGGAGCCGATCTCCGTCGTCAGCTGCTTCCAGCCGTCCCAGTCGTTCTCGGCCATGCCGTCCTCGATGGAGCGGATGGGGTACTTCCGGGTCCACTCCGCGTAGAACTGCACCATCTCGGCGGGCGTCTTTCGCTCCTGCGTGCTCTTGTAGAACACGTAGCCGTCCTTCTTCCACATCTCCGACGAGGCCACGTCCAGCGCCAGCACAAGGTCCTCGCCCGGGCGGTAGCCGGCCTGCTCGATGGCCTGCAGGATGATGGCGAGCGCCTCCTCGTTGTCCTTGAGGTCCGGCGCGAACCCGCCCTCGTCGCCCACCGCCGTGTTCTTGCCCGCCTTGCTGAGCACCTTCTTGAGCGAGTGGAACACCTCCGTGCCCATCCGCAGCCCCTCGCTGAACGACTCGGCGCCGACGGGCATCACCATGAACTCCTGGAAGTCCACGTTGTTGCTGGCGTGGGCGCCCCCGTTCAGGATGTTCATCATGGGGACGGGCAGCAGGTTGGCCATGGCGCCGCCCAGGTAGCGGTACAGCGGCAGGCCGGCGTCCTCGGCGGCGGCGCGGGCGGTGGCCAGCGACACGGCCAGCAGCGCGTTGGCGCCCAGGCGGCCCTTGTTGGGCGTGCCGTCCAGCTCGATCATCGTGCGGTCCACGGCCACCTGGTCATAGGGGTCGTAGCCCACGAGCGCCTCGGCGATCTCCTCCTCCACGTTCTGCACGGCCTGCAGCACGCCCTTGCCCAGGTAGCGGTCCTTGTCGCCGTCGCGCAGCTCCACGGCCTCGTGCTCGCCGGTGGAGGCGCCGCTGGGGACGGCCGCGCGGCCCACGGCGCCGCTGGACAGCAGCACGTCGGCCTCGACGGTGGGGTTGCCGCGGGAATCGAGGATCTCCCGGGCCCGGACCTCCTGGATGATCGACATGTACTCGGACGTTCAGGCGAAAGGGGGTGAAAAGCGTGCAGGTACGCGGCGGAACGTAGGTTGGGCGCGTCGGTGTGTCAATCGTGGCGATGCTTTGCGGGCGCGACGCAAAAAGGCCGGCGGCATCCCGCGCCGCCGGCCCCGTGTCACCGTCCGTCCCCGCTCACTCCGGCGGATAACAGGTCTTGGCCGGGGGACAGGTGTCGCCAAAGCACGTGTATTCGCCGCAGGTGGGATCATACAGCGTGGGACGCGGGTCGCAGCCGCCACAGGTGTACTCGACGGTGTTGCAGGCCACGCAGGTGCCGCAGTCCGTGGGGGTGCAGGTGAAGTTGCACGAGGCTTCTTCGGTCAGGTCGTTGCCATGCACCGTCCCGCGAGCCGCCGCCGGGGCGCTCACGGGTTCGAACGACTCAACGGCGAGATCGTCCAGGCTGAGGTTGAGCTTGCGCATCTGTTGCTCCGGAGAGAAGCGTGCGTGGGGACGGGGATGTCCCGTACTGCGGGCGAGCGAACGCTAGCAGGGCGATCCCATTCCAACAAGACGCATCCGTTCACTTGCCGAGACGTCCCAATCCACTCGCGACCAGGCTTCCTTACCGGGCCGGCGGCAGGTCGAGAACGATGCCGGGCAGGCCCAGGCCACTCTCCGACGGCGCGGGCTCCAGCAGCGCGTTCGGCAGCGCGTCGGCCACGTCGCGGGGGATGAGGCCACGGCCCCGGCCCGCCAGCTCCGCCGCGCGCCCGGCGAAGTACAGGCCGGCGCCGGCCGCGTCCGCCGGTTCCATGCCGCGCGCCAGGAACGCGCCGATCACGCCGCTCAGCACGTCGCCGTTGCCGCCCGTGGCCAGGCCGGCGTGCCCCGCCACGTTCACCCCGGTCGGTCGGCCGGGCGCGGCCACGAGCGAGGGCGTGCCCTTGAGCAGCACGGCGCAGCGAAAGCGCTCCGCCGCCTCCGCCGCGGCAGCGAACGGGTCCGCCGTGATCTCCGCGACCTCCTTGCCCAGCAGCCGCGACAGCTCCCCCGGGTGCGGCGTCAGCAGGAGCGGACGATCGCCCACGTCGTCGCGCAGGTCCGGATGGCGGGCCAGGAGCGTCGTGGCATCCGCGTCCAGCAGCATCGGCGCCTCGCCGCCGCGGGCGATGGCGCGCAGCAGGGCCCGCGCGTCGTCGTCCGTCCCCATCGCGGGTCCCGCGACGACGGCCTTCGATCCCGCCTGGAAATCCGCCTCCAGCGTGTCGCGGTCCACGTACAGCGCCTCGGGGAGGGCCGTCTGCAGGATCTGCCGGTTGGCGCCGGGCGAGACGAGCGCCACCATCCCCGCGCCCGCCCGCAGCGCGCCGTAGCCCGCGAGTACGCAGGCGCCCGCCATCCCCCCGTGCCCCGCGACGATGGAGACCTTGCCCATGGATCCCTTGTGCGCGTTGGGCGGGACGGGCGGCAGGGCGGCGTGGGCCCACGCGGGCGTCAGCAGGTGCGCCGCCGCGCCGTCCTCCGCGAGGGGCGAAAAGCCGATCTCCACGGCGAGGATGCGCCCGGCCATCTCCCGCCCGGGAAAGAGGAGCAGCCCCCGCTTGGGCGCGCCGAAGGTGACCGTCACCTCCGCGCGAACGGCCTCGCCCTCCGCCCGCCCGGTCGTCAGGTCCGCGCCGGAGGGTCCGTCCAGCGCCACGACCGGCGATCCGCTCGCGTTCATCGCCGCGATGGCATCCGCGTACGCGCCGCGGGGCGCGCCCGTTGCTCCCGTGCCCAGGAGACCGTCCACGATCACCCCCGCGCCGCGGAACGCGTCCGTCCGCCGGTCCGTATCCACCGAATCCACCGTCCAGCCGTGCAGCAGCGCCGCGTCCGGCGTCCGCGATCCGACCTGCACGGTGGCGACGTCGCGCCCCCACGCCCGCAGCGTGCGCGCGACGACCATCGCGTCGCCGCCGTTGTTGCCGCTGCCCACGGCGCAGACCACGCGTCCGCGGGGGTACAGCCGGTGGATGACGGCGGCGGCCGCGCGCCCGGCGGCTTCCATCAGCACGGCTTCTGGGACGCCGAGGGACTGGATGGCGTGCGTGTCCCAGGCGCGCATCTCGTCCGCCGTGAGGACGGGGACGCGCGCGGCGCCGTGGAACGGATCGGTGGACGGAGCGGGCATCGGCACGGACGTGGGGGAAAAGACACCGGCCCACGGCGCGTCGGGGCGCCGTGGGCCGGGGTTCATCTCACGAAAGGCGGCTCACTTGAAGCTCTGGCCGATGGTGCGGCCAAAGCTGATCTCGCCATTGTCGATGCGGATGTTGAAGCCGCAGTCCGGGTTGGTGCACACCCACGCCTTGTAGGTGATGGGTGCCCCGTCGCGGCCGTAGTCCGACAGCGGAACGAGGACGCCCTCGTTGCACTTTTTGCACTGCGGATACTCACGTTCCTCGGCCATATCCTGCCCTCCCCTCCCCTCATGGGTTCCTCACCGGGCATGCCAAAGGCCTGCCCCCACACACGGGCATACCAGGGCGCCGCAAGCCCTGTTCCATATACGTGCGCCCAAAGGCGCGCGAATGCAAGGTGTTGGGAGTAACGTGCCGGGAAACGCGGGGGGTCAGCTCTGCAGCTGGCGGGGCGCGCACCAGGGATAGTCGCGCTCGAACGCGTCGCTGAAGGCGAACACGTCGCAGAACTCGTCCACGCAGTCCCCGTCCTGCTTTACGAGCACGCCGCACTCCACGAGCGCGAATACGATCTCGCCCAGGTCGCGGGTGCTGCGGATGCCCCAGAACTCCAGGACCGAGCGGGCCATGAGGCCAAAGCGCTCGATCGCCAGGTCGCGGCATCCCTCGGCCAGCTCGCGGCCGCTGATGTGACGTGCCTCGCCTACCCGCTCGATGGTGTAATGCAGGGCTGCAAGGATGAAGAGGTACGCGGTCTCGTTGTACGCGGGGTTGCGTTTCCTCAACCGCTCCATGATGGGCTCGGCGAGCACGGCTCCATCCATCCGTGTGTCTCCTTCAGACTTCCGGCAGAGCAGACCGGCCGCGGGAGGACGGCCGGGCGATAGGGGGTGTCGCGGCAAAGGGGCCTCGCCACGGCGAACGTGCGTAGGAATACGCCGATCAGGGGTCCGCGTTCCGATAAAGTACGACTTCCCCGTTCCGCGCCGGCGTCACGGCCCCCGCCGTACCCTCCCGCAGCTCGTCCGTAAAGGCCTCCACGGCCGCGTGCGGCACCGAGACCAGGACGATCCCCGCGTCGCCGGAGTCGGCGTATCCGTGCTCCACCTGCTCGGCCCCGGCGCGCTCCAGGGCCCGCATGACGGCGGCCGTGTGGGCGTAGGGATAGGTCACCTCCAGCCGCGCCGCCTCCACGCCGATCCGCCTGGGCGCCGCCGCCAGCGCCTGCGCCGCCGCGTCGCCGTACGCGCGTACCAGCCCGCCCACGCCCAGCTTGGTGCCGCCGTACCAGCGCGTGACGATGACGATGCAGTCCGTGAGGCCGGCGCCCTCGATGGCGGCCAGAATGGGCGCGCCGGCGCTGCCGGAGGGCTCGCCCGCGTCGTTGGCGCGGCGAATTCCTCCGCGGACGACCCACGCGGAGCAGTTGTGCGTGGCGTCCCAGTGCAGCTTCTCCCGCTTGGCGAGCACGGCGCGCGCCGCGGCCTCGCTGTCCGCCGGGGCGGCGAGGGCCAGGAAGGTGGAAGCCTTTTCGCGGAACTGTGCCTCGGCGGAGGCAGCGAGCGTGGTGAACACCGGAGCCGAAGTAAAAGAAACAGAATTCTCACGCAGAGGGAGCAGAGTACTGCAACTGCTTTTGTAGTACTGCTGCCTCTGCTCCCTCTGCGTGAGAAATAATCCGTAGAGCCTGAACGCGCGACGGCCCGGCCT